>CAISXI010000230.1 GCA_903889425.1 uncultured Roseiflexaceae bacterium
ATACAAAGGCTCCGTAGCAGGTGTGACGGTGATTGACGATTACGGCCATCACCCCACCGAAGTGGCAGCGGTACTAGCAGCGGCGCGGGCCCGTTATGCCGGCCAGCGTATCATTGCCTATGTACAACCCCACACCTATAGCCGGACAGAAAGTTTGGTGGCCGAATGGGCCACGGCCTTTGCAGACGCCGATGTGGTCTGTATCGGTGACATCTATGCCTCGCGCGAGCAACCCGTGGCGGGCATTGATGCCGCCTGGTTGGTACAGCACATCACTCACCCGGTGGCGCAGGCCAGCGGGACGATTGCGCAATCAGCGACGGTCATTGCCGATATGGCTCGTGCGGGTGATGTGGTGATTACTATGAGTGCTGGCGACGGCACCCAAGTGGGCCCACGGCTGTTGGCATTGTTGGAGCAGCGCCATGGATAACCCCGACATTACCATTACCGAAAATGTCCTGCTCGCCCCGCTTACCGCCTGGCGCATCGGCGGCCCCGCCCGCTATTTGGCCTCCGTCCGTTCGCCCCGTGGCCTCCAAGCGGCCCTCGAATTTGCCGACCTGCACCAGTTGCCGGTGTGGGTACTGGGTGGCGGTAGCAATATGCTCATTAGCGATGCCGGCTTACCCGGTGTGGTGATTCGCATGCGCGATATGCGGGTAGATGTGACGGCGCAGGCTGATTATGCGATGGTTACGATTGGTGCGGGTGCCCCGATGGCGGGCACGGTACGCCAGCTGGTCAATGCTGGTTGGTCCGGCTTGGCCTGGGCTGAAGGCTTGCCGGGGACTGTCGGCGGGGCCGTGTATGGCAATGCCGGCTGTTATGGGGGCGATATGGCCCAAAGCATCACCCAGGTTGATATTTGGCAAGCGGGCGCAATGGTGTCGTATACCGCAGCCCAGTTGGGGTTTGGCTATCGTACCAGTGCCCTCAAACAACAAAACGCCGCCAAGATGCCCCAGGGCATGGCAGTGGCTGATATGGGGCCGATTGTGGTTGGTGCGACAGTCACGCTTCAGCGTGGCGATGTGGCACAACTCATGGCTGATATGGCCGCCACTGCCGCCTTGCGCCGGAGCAAAACGCCACCCGGATCGTCGTGTGGTAGTGTCTTCAAAAACCCAGCTGGCGATTCGGCAGGGCGCTTGATTGATGCGGCTGGTCTACGCGGATTTGCGAGCGGTGGTGCGGTAATTGCGGACAAACACGCCAATTACATCGTGAATCGTGACCATGCCACCAGTGCCGATGTGCTCCGGATTATCGAGCATGTCCGCAATGTGGTGGCACGCCAATTTGGCATCCAACTCGAGCCTGAGGTGCAATTCCTCGGCGCAATCATATGACGGGGGCAACCATGAAACGCATTCGGATTGGGGTGATTTTTGGGGGACAATCGGGCGAACACGAAGTATCGTTGGTATCGGCGCGGGCCGTCCTCAATGGCTTAGATCCAGCCCGCTATGATGTGGTGCCGATTGGTATCCACAAAAACGGCCAATGGGTGGCGGGCGGCGATGTGCTGGCCACCCTTGAATCGGTGGCAGATGCGGGCTTGTTGCCGGGTGGCGGTGATCACGTGCAACCGCCCCAAGTTCCAGCCCAGATTACCGTGTCGCCCCATTTGATTTTGCGGGGTGATGGTGGTGCAGTAAGCCAACAGATTCAAGGATTGGATGTAGTATTCCCTGTGCTGCATGGACCAATGGGAGAAGATGGCACCATCCAAGGATTGTTGGATCTCGCCGGGATTCCCTATGTCGGCTGCGGGGTGTTGGCGTCGGCTGTGGGGATGGACAAGGCCATGATGAAGGCAGCGTTTGCCGCTGCCGGTCTGCCCGTCGTCCCGTGGCAATTGGTGCAAGCGCATCGTTACAAACAGCACCCAGACCAAGTGATTGACCAGCTCGAAGCGCAGTTGCGCTACCCGATGTTTGTAAAGCCGGCCAATATGGGCAGTAGTGTGGGGATTAGTAAAGTCAAATCACGAGCAGAATTACATGCGGGCTTACAATTGGCGTGTACCTATGATCGTCGGATTGTGGTCGAACAAGGCGTTACCGCGCGGGAAATCGAGATTAGTGTGCTTGGCAACGAATCCCCCGACGCCAGTGTTCCCGGTGAAATCATTCCCGCCAATGAATGGTATGATTATGAGGCGAAGTATTTAAACGACGCCACCCAAGTGGTTATCCCGGCAGCACTTACCCCCGAACAATCGTTTACAGTGCGCCAATTGGCGTTACGCGCCTTTCAGTCCATTGATGGGGCTGGCCTGGCGCGAGTCGATTTTTTGTATGATGCCGCTGCTGATGTTTTTTATTTGAGTGAAGTCAACACGATGCCAGGATTTACACCGATGAGTATGTATGCCAAAATGTGGCAAGCAAGCGGTGTCAGTTATCCTGAAGTGGTGAATCGCTTGGTCGAACTCGCCTTGGCTCGTGGTGTGCGTGGGTAGGAGTCATAGCTGTGAGTTCTGTGCGTCGTCGGCCCCTCAACGATAATCCGCCCCCTTCACGGCGCCGGCGTGGTGTGCGTCCTGGCAGGCGTATTTTGCTGATTGAGTTTGTGCAAAGTGGCCGGATTATCAGCCTTGGTCTGGTACTCGTGGTGCTCTATTATGCCGTCCAAATGCTTTGGTCTGGCATGTATGTGGTACAGACCGTCAATGTCGAAGGGGCGGCGACCATGAGTCGCCAACGGGTCAGCGAGCTGGCCGCCGTCAATGGCATGCCCATCTGGTCGGTTGACCCCAACGCGATTCGGGCGCGGTTGTTGGCCAATCCCTATGTCACCAGCGCATCGGTGCAAGTACAACTTCCCGATGTGGTATTGATTACCATCACCGAGCAAAAAAGCGAAATCCGCTGGAAGAGTGGCCAGTGGTATCTCATCGTCAATGGTGAAGGCGATTTACTCGGGATTGATGCGGCTGTCGTGTTGACGGATACGATTGTGATTAACGATTATAGTGGCAAAAAACTGAAAGCAGGCGATAAAGTTGATAGCGCTGTAATCGGTTTAGCCCGTGATATCACCTTGCGTCTGCCGGTGGATGCGGGGGTGATTATTGCCCGCCTAGGGTGGGATCCCCGCCGCGGCATGCATGTCCGTACCAGTAGCGGCGAGTTGATTTTGTTTGGTGGCAGCGAACGCCTCGACGAAAAAATCGCCATCCTCAAACAATTACGCGCCAATAAAGCCGAATTCGGCTTTGCTGATTTACGTTCGATGACTCCCTATTACCGTGCTGATGTGCCACTCAGCCAAGTAATCACCGAAACCCAGGTGCTGAGTGATACGCAGATCCTGACCACGACGGTTGGTATTACTACCACCGACGTGTTAACCACAACGGCGACTTCCCTTCCATAAGCCGAGTAGTGATGTAGAGGTTGTTATGGCTGTACGACATATTGTCGGTATCGATATCGGTACCTCCAAAATTTGCACCGTGATTGGGCAAATCGATAAAGATGACCGCATCAATGTGCTCGGTTACGGCATCGTGCCTTCCAAAGGCATCGAACGTGGCATGGTCGTCAACATCGATGAGGCGAGCCGGGCGGTCATCGCCAGTATCAACAAAGCCGAACAAACTGGGTATCGCGTGGTCTCGGCGTATGTGTCTATTTCAGGCAAACATATCCGCACCTATAACCGCACCGGTTTGGCGGCTATTTCGCGGGTGGGGGATGGTGTCGTCACCCGTGAAGAAATCATGCGTGCCATCGAAACCGCCCAAGCCGATGCCTTGCCCGCTAACCTCGAAATCTTGCATGTGATGCCCTATCGCTATATTCTTGATGGCAATGTGGTTCGTGATCCGATTGGCATGCATGGCTTCCGTCTCGAAGTCGATGTGCATATCGTCGTCTGCGAAATGGCTGCTATCCAAAGCTTGATTAAAGTGCTCCAAGAAGCGGGTGTCGAAATCGACGAAGTGGTGCTCCAACCCCTCGCTGCTGCCGAAGGTGTGCTGACCGCCGAAGAACGCGAAAGCGGCGTGGTGTTGGTTGATTTGGGCTGTGGCACCACCAGTGTGGCCTTTTTTGCCCAAGGCAATACCTGGCATACCCACGTCATCCCGATTGGTGGCCATACCTTTACCAGCGATATCATCATGACCTTCCAGATCAATCCACATTCTGCCGAACATAACAAACAAATCATTGGTGACGCCATTGCGGATCCCGTACGCCATAATGATTTAGTCGAAATCGAAGGTGGCCGGGCTGGGGATTATATCGATGTCAGCCGCTTATTATTTAACCAATGTATCCAAGCCCGTGCTGATGAGTTGATTGATTTTGTGATTTATGAAGTCAATCATAGTGTCTACGAAGGGGCCTATGCTTCGGGGATTGTGTTGACCGGTGGTGGTGCCCAAATGACTAATATCGATACCTTGTTTGAAGAACGCTTCAGTGCTCCCGTGCGGGTTGGCATTGCCCACGATGTATATGGTTTGACTGATGCCCTCAATTCACCCATGTATGCCACCGTCCTTGGCCTAATCCGTTGGGGGTA
>CAISXI010000231.1 GCA_903889425.1 uncultured Roseiflexaceae bacterium
AGCGCTAAATTAGTCTTTCTTCGTGATTTCCATTTTGACGATGGTGTCCCATTGTTCGGTGATGACCGTTTTTGAGGCATTCAACTGTGCCACATTGGGGAAGATAGCCTTGGCCATCAAGTCGACTGAAGAAATCTTGCTCAACACGTCGGCTGGGACTTTCTTGGCGCTCAACATGGCACCGAAGCGGGTGGGGATACCATAGGCCTTGGCCCAAATCAATTGCACTTCATCTGAGTAGAGGTGCTCTTGCCACAAACGGGCAGCATGTGGGTGAGGAGCGTAGGCGCTGATGGCTTGGACATACACACCACTGAATACTGGCTCAGGAATGACGACGTCCACTTCGGGGTTACCGGCAGTGGTGTCGCGCATACCGAGGGCCAAGAATGACCACATTGGCATAATCGGGGTTTCACCTTGGGTGAACAACGCCGTTGAGCCCATGGTTTCGATCAAGGTGCCTGATTCTTTGAGCTTGGCAAAGAATTCGAGGCCTGGCTTGGCATCGTCGAGGCTACCACCATTTGATTGGGCAGCAGCATAGATGGTTTGGATGGCTAGGATTGAGCTACGGGGATCGCCGGTCAAGGCAAATTGACCCTTGTATTCGGGCTTGAGCAAATCTGACCAGGTGGCTGGTGACGCAGGAACCACGTCTTTGTTGACGGCAATGGCCAACACGCCGTAGTAAGCGCCATACCAGAAGCCATCGGCATCTTTGAGTGAATCAGGAATTTCGCTCCAAGTTGACACCTTGTAGGGTTGGAGCAAGTTGGCTTCTTTGGAAGAAGGACCAAAGGCAAAACCGACGTCGATGACGTCAGGAGCCTGGGGACCGGTGTTGCCGGCGTTGGCTTTGATGGCAGCAATTTCATCAACCGAACCAGCGTCTGGGTTCAGTTCGTTGACTTTGATGCCGTATTTGGTAGCAAATGAAGAAATAACTTCGCCGTAGTTCAACCAGTCGTGGGACAATGCAATTACGTTGAGTTCGCCTTCGGCCTTGGCCTTGGCAATCAACCCTTCCATACCACCGACATCGGCAGCTGACAACGGGCCGGGGGCTGGGGCAGCAGGCAACATCGGCTCGGCAGTCGGAGCAGCAGTGGCTTCAGGAGCAACAGTGGCTTCGACAACAGCAGCGGTGGCTTCAGGAGCCATGGTGGCTGCTTCGGCTGCAGGTGCAGCAGTGGCTTCGGTAGCAGGAGCTTCGGGTGCGGTGGCACCACAGGCTGCGATTACGGCACCAGCACCAACAAAGGCGCTGAGTTGCAAAAACCGACGACGAGCCAAAAGTTCTTTGCGGATTGACATGGGTTCTCCTCGTAAAAAATCTGTACGTACATGAAATATCATTCGTTCATATACTACAATACCTACGCCAATCTAGGACGCTCGTTGGTTGTGTCGCGATGTATTGATATGCCCAAGTGCTAAGATTATGCAATCAATTTTTGATTTTAATTTATTGTGTAGTTTCGGCAGAAGTAATTTTAATACCACACGTGTGTTTTGGTGCAACAGTAACCGCAGTCGTTATTTTCCGCGAGCGTATGGCGCACAGTGTAGGCACCGGGTGCGGAGTCGCTCCCCCTTTCCCCGTCATTCCATGACTACGGTCGTGAAATTTCCTATCGAGCGTACACCTCCCGTCGTGTGCCTATCCTATGGCTCGCCTCGGGAGATTCCACGCTCCGGGTGCGGGCACCCTGCATGGAATGACGATCAGGGTGGGATTTTGGCGTAGGTATTGATACTATGTGAACTATAGAACAAACATATCAACAGTAGACAGTGTTCATGTTATGTTTTGATTAAATTTTTTTGACTCCAAAACATAGCTACCAATACATCTACATTCGGATATTTAGTGATTTTCATCAAGTAAATCAGCGTTAACAGCACAACAAATTCAATTGTTATCGTGCGCTAAGTTCTTAATATGGTATACTTGGGGGCATCATTATGTCAGGAAGGAATGTGCAGTGGCACCAAAATACAACCCTCGTTGGCAATACACCACCCGCATGGTACATGCAGGCGAACGGTTACCAGTACAACCAGGGCAACCAACCACCACGCCACTCTATACCTCAACTACCTATTTCCACGAAGATATGGGTGCATTTGATGCAGCCCTCGGCGGCGAAGGCTATGCCTATGGCCGCAATGGCAATCCCACCAATATAGCCCTCGAAGTTGCCGCCACTGCTGCCGAAGCAGGTGCTGGTGCCTTAACAACCGCATCGGGGATGTCGGCGATTTACACCGCTATTTTGGCGGCAGGCGCGTCATTAGGACACCCTATCAAATGTATTTTGGCGGCGCGTGACATGTATGGGGCGACGACTGTCCTGTTGCGTGATTTTTTTGCGCCATATGGGGTAACGATTGCCACCTGCGACTTCACCGATCTTGCCGCGCTCGATGCGGCGATTGTCACCCACCAGCCTGATATTATTTATGCCGAGCAGTTATCCAACCCGCTCTTTCGGGTCGTGGATATGGCCGCCATTGCCCAACGAGCCCAGGCCTGTGGGGCACGCACGGTGGTCGACAATACCATTGCCACCCCCATCGTCGAGCAGCCACTCACCCTCGGTATCGACTTTGTGGCGCATAGTGCCACCAAATACTTTAGTGGGCATGGTGACGCTACCGGTGGGTTGGTGGTCGTGCGTGACGAAGCCTATATGGGACCGCTCCGACATATCAACGCCACCTTGGGAATGGTACTAGGACCATTTGAGGCCTTGCAGATTTTGCGCGGCATGAAAACAATGTCACTGCGGGTTGAGCGCCAATGTGCCAATGCCGCCGCCATTGCCCAATGGCTAGCAAACCACCCTGCAGTGGCCCATGTGCACTACCCAGGCTTGGCAACGCACCCCGATTACGCCGTGGCCCAACGCACGCTCAATGGCAAGTATGGAGCGATGCTGGCGTTTGAGTTACGCCAACCCGAAAAGTTAGCCGCATTTGCGAATGCCTTGGAATTGGTGTTGCCGGCGAGTACGCTTGGTGATATCTACACCATGATTAGTGTGCCGGCCTTGGCGTCACATCGGGGACTGTCACCGGCTGAACGACAGGCGCGCGGGATTTCGGATGGACTCATCCGTATGTCGGTGGGCATCGAAGCACTCGAAGACATTCAAGGCGATATGGCACAGGCATTAACGGTGATTGCCTAATCTTTCCGCAATCAAAGGGGTTGGCATGCAAGTTGTGTCGTTGGCATCGGGGAGCACAGGCAACGCTTGCTTGATTCAAACTCCAGTTGGCGCATTGTTGGTTGATGCAGGGCTCCCCCAAAAAACTATCTTGGCGCGCTGTGCCCGCTTTGGTACCCTCCCCGAACACTTATTGGGGATTATCGTGACCCACGAGCACGGCGACCATACCACCAGTGCGGGAGCGCTGGCCAAGCGCTACCGCATCCCCATTTATACGATGGCTGCTACCGCCCAAAAAATCACCATCCCTCCCACGGTTATTGTCCATCACCTCGACTACATGCACCCCACCCTGATTGCCGGCATTGCCATCCAAGCGATGGCAGTCAGTCATGACGCAGTGGCACCAATTGCGGTACAAATTAGTCATGACCAGATTACGGCGGCGATTGCGACTGATTTAGGTGAATGGCAACCAATCCTTATCCCTTTTTTGCAGGCAGCCCAATTAATTGTGATTGAAGCCAATCACGACCGCGAGCGCTTGCGGCTGTCGAGTTATGATCACTCGCTTAAATTGCGCATCGCCAGCCCTACCGGGCATCTTGACAACATCCAGACCGGCGCGTTGTTGGCGCAGGTCGGTCAAGACAAACAACCCCGTGATGTCTGGTTGGCACATTTATCGCGGGAAGCAAACAGTCCAGAGATAGCCGTGCGGAGCATCCACACGGTGCTGCATATGCACGCCTGCCAGCAATACTTCCGCACGATTACTGCGCTACCACCGCACGATTGTGTGGCGTGGGGGCCAGCCCAACGCACCTTCCAAAAAACATTATGGTAATTAGCACATTTGTGTTGATTTTCCCAAAAAACCACGCTATACTACACCCATGTTGAATACTGCGTCACCGTAGGGTGTGGAGCACGACATGATTCGCATGGGCACGGCAATATTCCCCAACCCCACCCGTGGCGATTGTGCCACCTGGTGGCATGCGCGCTGTTTGGCGGCAGTGGCCCGCAACCAACAGATTTGCCGGATCCCGGTGCAAATGATTGCGCCATTGCCACACGCGATGTACCAATTGATTGGGCAACTCATCGCCACCCATCAATTACGCTTGGTGGTGCATGCCCCGATTGCCCATCCCCAACAATTAATCACCACATTCGAGCGGGTCGCGGCGTTTTTCGCGGCCTGTGCGGCA
>CAISXI010000232.1 GCA_903889425.1 uncultured Roseiflexaceae bacterium
CCAAGCATCCCTAAACAAAACTGCCGCCGCCAAACTAGTCAATAGCGCAGCCAAAACTGCCGCCGCCAAACTTCCCTAATGAATGGAGATCTCAGCTCGCCCCTTCAGGGCTGAACCTAGAGCCCCAGCCCTGAAGGGGCGACATGGGATACCCTAGGGCGAAGCCCTAGGGTGGCGTCCCCCTCGGGGCGCCATGCCCCAGCCCTGAAGGGGCGACATGGGATACCCTAGGGCGAAGCCCTAGGGTGGCGCCCCCATCCGGGCGCCATCCCCCAGCCCTGAAGGGGCGGCATGCAACAGCACAGGGCATCACCCTTGCGCATAGAACAAACCCAGGTCTCGTCGTGGCACCACCACGTTGATGTTCGTTCCCCTTTTGGTATGATGGATGCGTTTAATACCACAATAGCGCTATTGGGGAGTATGCTATGATGAAATCAAGGGAACCTGATTCGCATTCTCTCCGTCTACAACACAACATCACCACTGATATCAAAGGATTGCGTCAATGTGGATACACCGACTTATTTGTATCGTACTCGTCTGGCAATTACTCGTTGCGTGTACGACACCAACCACGCAGATATCTTCGATTGATGGTACAAAATCAACCGCTGTACCAGGGCAAATCATCGTAAGCAGTGGTTTTGACCCCAAAAAAGACGGTTTTTCATTCCAAAATTATGGCGAAGCCGACGTTACCAACCTCACCAATGCCGACATGCAACGCATGTTTGGTGATGCAGTATGTGCTAGCACCCAGCCTGATTGCACCCTCATCCCCGCCGCCCAAGTCTGGATGGAAGAAATCAACCGGGCCATGAGTACCGGCCATTGCGAAGGCATGGCAGTGCTCAGTCAATATTTTTATTATGGCGTCATCAAACCGCAAACCTTTGGGGGTGCAAATGCTGCCGCCCTCGATTTAGCAAAAAACCTCCCCTTGCAACGTGAAATCGCTTACTGGTGGGCCACCCAAGCCACCTACCCAACCCGTGGCCACCATACCATAGCCGATGCCAACACCACCATAGCCTTGCTCCGTGATGGCCTCAACAAAAACGCCCAAATCACCCAACTCTATACCCTCGGCATGTACACCTTGGATCATACCGATGGCCATACCGTCACCCCCATCGCCTTGCGCGACATCGACGCCACCCATGTCGCAATCCAGATTTATGACAACAACTTCCCCGAAACCACCCAAGAAATCGTCGTTGATACCACCAAAAACAGCTGGCAATATACCCCTTCTACTGGCGACAACACCGTGCTCTATTCCGGCGATGCCACCAGCAAAAGCCTCGATCTAACCGCCACATCACCCCGTCTCGAAAAACAACTCTGTAATTTCTGTCCAGGCAATCCCATCGCCAAAGGCCTCGAAAATCTCACCACCATTCTTTTTTCATCAACATCCACCAAACTCACCACAGTGAGCACCCAAATGTCGGCCTATTTTGTGGATCTCAAAGGCAATCGCAGCGGCGTGGTATTGGGTCAAGTCTATAACGAAATCCCCAACGCCTACGTGGATTTTTTGCGCGGATCAGAGAACCAATGGTCACAATTGGGCATGCCGATGATTTCGGTGCCGGCAGATGTGGTCGGCTCGATCCGCGTCACTGGCGCAACCGATAAACCGATTAATGTCACGGCGTTTGGGGCCGGCAATGTGGTCTCTGTCCAAGATTTGGCTGTTGATGAAAAAACTGCCAGCGACATTCGCCTCGATCAAGCCAAAGGTACAGCCGCCGTCGCAAGTGCCACCGACACCCGTCCCAATTTGATTGTGGGTTATAGTGATGGCCAAAAAAACGTCAAAATGACCATCCAAGGCGTGCGCATCTCCAAGGGTGACAAAGTCGCTATGGCCGCAGATCGTGACAACGACAACGTATCGGTGCTTACCACGCAACCGCAACAAGTCGAGGTGCGGGTCACTGTCGAGAATAATGACCCCGCCAAACCACCCCGTGACACCCAACAAACCCAACCCGCCGATGACCAACGCCTCGCCCCCATCAGTGATGGTATGGCACCAGCACCCGTCGTCGATGACCGTAAACCACCACGCGAAGAGCAACGCACACCACAAGCAGGGGACAATCAAGCACCAAACGACACCTCACAACCAAACAATAATCCCCCCCAAGGTACTCCGCCAGCAGGGGGCACTGACCCACGCCAAACCCCCAATAGCAATAACCCGCGGCCGACTCCGTCAGCAGGTGGCAACGGCAATCCCCAATCCACCCAACCCGCCAACGGTAACGGCAATAACCCACGTCCGACGCCACCTGCCAACGGCAATGGCAACGGCAACGGCAATCCCCAACCCACTCAACCTGCCAACGGTAATGGTGGTGGCAATGGCAATCCCCAACCCACTCAACCTGCCAACGGCAATGGTGGTGGTAACGGTAATCCCCAACCCACTCAACCTGCCAACGGCAATGGTGGTGGCAACGGCAATCCCCAACCCACCCAACCCGCCAACGGCAATGGTAATCCCCAACCCACTCAACCTGCCAATGGCAATGGTAATGGTAATCCCCAGCCCACCCAACCGTCCAACGGCAACGGCGGTGGTAACGGCAATAACCCTAAACCAACCAAGCCGACAAACCCTAAACCAACGCCGTAGTATGCCACAATAACCCTATTTGACCACAAAAAATCGCCCCGCAGTTGCGGGGCGATTACCGTATCAGTAAATCACACTATCGATTAGAGATCGAGTAAAGCTTCTGCTACCAAACGTGTCACTGCATGATGCCGCGGAGGTGTGCGTTGCGGCCAAGTGCGATTGCTCAGCAACGCCCACACCAACTGTTGCGTTGGCACAATTGCCACCACCGGGCCAGTAAATCCTGTATGGGCCGCCATTGCCGTAATGACAGCCGGCGGCATAAAGTTGTCGCGTGCCAACATCCACCCCAAGCCCACGCCTAGTTGACCGGCAGGGCTCTGGTTTTGGAGTGCCTGCTGAGCTAGCGCCATATCAATCCCCCACGGACCATCCCCAGCGAGGGTGGCGAGCCACGCCTGCCCAAAGCGGAGCATATCAGCGGCCGTCCCAAACAATCCGGCATGTCCGGCCACCCCACCCAGCACCGCCGTACTCTCGTCATGCACCGTACCACATACTTCGCCACGAATAGCATCAATTTCACTGGGAGGGATGCGGGGCAACAATAGTGGCGGAGGATTGAAATAGGTTTCGTGCATCATTGCAGGTTGCAACACATATTGTGTCACAATCTGGGCTAGCGCTTGATAGGTAATTACTTCTAACACGCGCCCTAATATAAGTGTATTCACATTGGCATAGGCCACCACACTGCCGGGGGCGCGCACCGGCGCACAGGCCAGTACCGACTGCCACAAGGCCGATGCACCCGCAAGCGCCGTGGTTGACAGGCGAATATCAAGCCCAGCAGTATGCGTCAGCAAATGACGAATCGTCACCCCTTTGGCGTTACTTTGTGGCAAAAACTGTGTCACTGCCGCGTCAAGTGACAACCAGCCCCGGCTACACAGCGCGAGTGCAGCGGTGGCCGTGACGATTTTGGTTAATGAAGCGAGATCATAGATACACGTAGCGGTGACGGCAGTCGCATCGGTATAGCGATACGTCCCTGCCGTCACCGTCAGGTGCTGGTGCGGTGACGCTGCAACTAGCACCGCACCCGGGAAGATTTTTTGCTGGATACCCTCATGCAAAATAGCGGTCAAACGCGCCGGCATGCTCATGGGATTGGTGCACAGACCGGGCGTACAGTCAACCACTTATCGGCGACCACTGTACTCCCCACCGATTCACCACGCCCAGCCCGGTAGCGGAGCGGGTCATAAGGACCGCTGGCACTATTCCACCAGTTTTCTTTGGCATCAACTGCCACATCACTGGTCATGCCACGGGCCGTACTATATTTGGCGCTATGACGCTCGATGGCGTTATTGCGCAATGCAAAGCCAATCCCTGGTACTTGGGGCAGACTACTGCGAATCTGCACCCCAATCGTGCCATCAGCAAAGGCATTACATTGCATACTGCCATTGACCGGAGCCGCACTATTAATGACTACATTTGCGCCACTGCTACTCATAAAAATCGACCCTGACAACGTGAGATTCACGGTACTTTGTGGATTAGGAGCAAGCAGTGATAGCGCCGAGGTGCCATCGACTTGGGTATTGGGGCCAACCCGGCTGTTTTCGATGGTAATACTGCCACCAGCATCGATAGATGCATCAATCATTGAGCCATACGCTAGGGAATTGTCCCGAATCACGCTTTGTTGGATGGTCGTTACCGCATCACTCAGGCGAATCTGACCAATATTATTGTTCATAGTGACATCACGCATGGTGAGGTTGGCTTGCTCGGCATACAGCACCGTCGCCGCCGCACCGCCATTACTGATAATCGTCGACACCAACAAGGCATCACCATTGGGGCGCACAAATACCCCGCCCCACGGCAAGCGGGCGGCGGTCAAACGCACCGGTGCATCGCCCCGGCCAAGTGCTTGTAATTTACCATCCACATAGAGTGAGATGCCCGTGCCAAAGCGCACCGTCGTACCTGGCTCAATGGTGAGTACCGACCCAGCGCTCACCAACACATCCTTCGTGACGATTTTTTCGCCACTCCAACTCACATTCCCCTTCAGGACTTCGATTGGGCGTGGCACAGGGGTTGCGGTATTGGTAGGCGCCGGGGTATCAGTGGGTGCCGGGGTATCAGTGGGTAGCGGGATGTCGGTGGGGGCTGGCGTTTCGGTATCCATTGGAGCATAAGTTGGTTCGGGAATCATGGTTGGTTCTTCGAGTGCTACCGTCGGATTAAACGCCGGGGGCACTTCGGTAGGATATTCAGTGGGGGCTTCAGGAAGCACTTCAGTCGGCATTTCAGGAACCACAGCACCATTTGCAGGGGTCAATAACAAGGCATCTTCAGCACGCGTAGGGACGACGGTCATTTCGGCAGCAGGGATTGCCGTTGTTTCGATGGTAAGTACAATCTCGACGGTCCCTGTAATCGGAAAGGTGGCAAGCGCCGTAAATTGGGGTGTAATCGTAGTAGTACGCACAATCCCAGGGGTCGTCGTTTGATTATATTGCGCAACTTGGGTGCGCGCATCCCCCGTCAAATACCACAATAACAACGCTGCAACCATCGCAGCAATCGCCCCCGATATCAAGAGTCTATCACTCATCGTCTATTACTCCCACCACGACGGTGTGTATATGTCTATATGGGCTAGTGTACCATATGGCTATTCAGCCATGATATACCGTATGCCATCTTCATTTTAGCGAAATCTCATAAATAAAAATATTTTGTATAGGCAATGATTTCTATCCGTTATCGTCAATCGTCGCGTAACCCGCTACTTATTTGGCATTGCACGGCGTGATTTGCGTTTGTAGTCAACAAAATCGTCGTAATGGGTCAAAATACGCATTGGCACAGTGACACGTCATCACATAAATTCCTATCTTGTCAAAGTCGAACTTTTGTGCTATTCTCACTATGTTGATGGACATCCACCACCGGAGCAGTCAACAGCAGACAAGAGCGCCGGCACAACCGGCTGACACAGGAGAACACGAGTTATGGCTAAAGCACCCGCAGCCCCCTCCGCAGCAGCAGTTGCTGCTGCCGCCGCAATCGCCGCCGGACCTGGCACCGAAAAAGAAAAAGCCCTCCAAGCAGCCATGAGCCAGATTGACCGCAAATACGGCAAGGGCTCAATCATGAAGCTGGGCGAAGCAAGTAGTCGGTTGTCGATCGATGTCATCCCCACTGGTGCAATTTCACTCGATGTTGCCCTTGGTGTTGGTGGTGTCCCCCGCGGTCGCGTCGTCGAAATCTACGGCCCTGAGTCAAGTGGTAAAACCACCCTTGCCCAACATATCGTAGCCCAAGCCCAAAAGGCCGGTGGCGTCGCCGCCTTCATCGATGCCGAACACGCCTTTGACCCGGCCTACGCCGCACGGTGTGGCGTCAATGTCGATACATTGCTGGTGTCACAACCCGACTTTGGCGAGCAAGCTCTCGAAATCTGCGAGACGTTGGTGCGATCCAACGCTGTCGATATCATCGTCATCGACTCAGTCGCAGCCCTTGTACCCCGTGCCGAAATCGAAGGGGACATGGGCGATTCACTCCCCGGCTTACAAGCCCGCTTGATGAGTCAAGCCTTGCGTAAGTTGTCGGGAGCCATCAGCAAATCCAAGGCTGTGGTTATTTTCATCAATCAATTACGTATGAAAATCGGTGTGATGTTTGGCTCACCCGAAACCACCACCGGCGGTCAAGCACTCAAGTTCTACGCCTCGATTCGCCTCGATATTCGTCGCATCGAGACCCTCAAGAGCGGCACTGACCCCATCGGGAGTCGCGTGCGGGTGAAAGTCGTCAAAAACAAAGTCGCACCGCCTTTCCGTCAAGCCGAATTCGACATCATGGCCAACGAAGGTATTTCACGGCCGGGTGGTATCCTCGATATGGCCACCGAAATGGAAATCATCCGCAAGAGCGGGGCCTGGTTCTACCTCGGTGAAGACCGGCTCGGTCAAGGTCGTGAAAACGCCAAGCAATTCTTGGCCGAAAACCCCACGCTCCTCGACGAAATCGAACGGCTCATCAAAGTGCAGTCACTCGAGCGCGGTACCGTGGCAGCGCCCAAGGTCGCGGTAGCAAGTGGTGACGATGGCGATGCGTTCTTCGAAGAATAGTCCCCAACCCACCCCCAGCGCTGGCCCGATTACCGCCATTCGCGCCCAAGCACGCGATAGTCAGCGGGTCAACCTCGAAATCAACGGCGAGTTTGCCTTGGGTGTCAGCCTCGATATCCTGGCCCACGAAGGACTCTTCGTGGGCCAGCACCTTGACGACGCCAAAATCCTACAATTACTTGCTAGCGTCGCCTTTGATCGTGCCAAACAATCCGCCTTGCGCTTACTCGAAATCCGCCCCCGTAGCCAACGCGAAATCCACGAACGGCTACGGCAACGGGGATTCGATGCCGATACCATCAGCGCCGTCACTGCCAGACTCAGTGAAGTCGGCTTGCTCGACGATACTGCATTTGCCACCTACTTGGTCGAACAACGCCAGCGTGCCAGCAATCGGGGCGGCTCAGCTATACGCCAAGACCTCCGCCGCCACGGTATCGATACCGATACCATTAGCACCGTCGCCGATAGCCATCACCTTGGCGCCGACGATGAAGCGCATGCCTTGATTTATGCCCGCAAAATCAGCCGGCGCTTGCGCGGGCTTGACCGCACCACCTTTACGCGCCGACTCGGTGGCTCATTACAACGCCGCGGATTTACAGGGAGTGCCATGCGCCACGCCATGCAAATCGTCTGGCAAGAAATTCAACAAGGAGTCGATTTCACGCTCAGCGATGACGATGAAAAAGACAGCGATAACGATTAACTTTTTTAGGTAGACACACCACAATCCACTGCGCGACAACCGTTGTTTGTTGCATGCACACGCACACGACCGTACATGCGGTTACCGGTGTACCAGTAGATAATTCGTGACGGTCGTCACGCAAATCGCTACGGTATTTGGATACGACACGCCAGTATACACAGGTATAATTCGGCAATTTATGGGTGCGTAGTCGTTGCATTACGCTGGATTCTCTGCCATAATTTGCGTCACTCGCAAATCTGCGTCACAATGGATATGATAATACGTATGTTTTTTGTGTGGGGGAGTGCTACATGCCCGATATTCAATACCTAGGTCACGCCTGCTTCCGGATTCGTGGACGTGATGGCATCGTCGTTATGGATCCCTGTGATCGCGCCAGTGGCTACGATATTGGTCGGCCTACTGCCAGTATCATGACCATTAGCCATCAACATCCTGACCACGCCAATACTGCCGCCGTGCGTCCCCTCAAGGAACGACTCAATACATTTGACGGTCCCGGTGAATACGAAGTCAGTGGGATTCTTGTCACCGGCGTGCGCACCTTCCACGACAAAAAAAAGGGCGCCGAACGTGGACGCAACACCGTATTTGTCACCCATATCGACGACATGTCATTTGCCCACCTCGGTGATTTGGGTCACGAATTAACCGCAGCCCAGATCGAAGAAATCGGCGATATCGATGTGTTGTTTATTCCCGTCGGCGGTAACGAATCACTCAGTGCCAGCGAAGCCGTCGCAGTGATTGCCCAGCTCGAGCCACGCATCGTCATCCCCATGCACTATGCCGGTGAACAAGTAGTGATTGACCAGCCACTCGACGGCATCGACAAATTCCTCACCGAAATGGGGATTCGTGAGCCGGTATTCGAAGACAAATTAACCATCACCGCCACCTCGCTCCCTCCCGAAGGAGTGGCGGCCCGGGTAGTGTTGCTACGCCCAATTACCATAGCCTAAGCAAGTCTGTGGTACAATACCGTGACACATATAAAGTTGTCATGGAACGGAATATTTCGAGGGGAAGAGCGCTTCCCCTCGTATTGTGTTGTGTACTTGGGCGATAGGAGCGCCACGTGAGATGACCAAATTTATTTTTGTAACCGGTGGTGTCGCATCTTCGGTGGGTAAAGGCATCACAGTGGCCTCGCTTGGCCGCTTACTCAAAAGCCGCGGAATTCGCGTGTCCGTCCAGAAGCTCGACCCCTATATAAACGTCGACCCTGGGACGATGTCGCCGTATCAACACGGCGAAGTCTTTGTCACCGATGACGGTGCCGAAACAGACCTCGACCTCGGTCACTACGAACGCTTCATCGACGAGAACCTCACGCGGGTCTGTAATGTGACGACTGGCCAAATTTATTCTTCGGTCATCCAAAAAGAACGCCGTGGTGATTATCTGGGTGGCACCATCCAAGTTATTCCGCATATCACCAACGAAATCAAAGGGCGTGTCTTTATGGCTGCGCGCGAAAGCGCTGCCGATGTGGTGATTGTCGAAATCGGTGGTACCGTCGGTGACATCGAAGGCCTGCCATTCCTCGAAGCCATCCGCCAAATGCGCAAAGATGTCGGGCGCGACCAAGTACTCTACATCCACGTCACCCTGTTGCCGCATATCGGCGCAACCGGCGAAGTCAAAACCAAGCCAACTCAGCATTCCGTGATGGAATTACGCCGGGTGGGGATTAGCGCCGACGTCATCGTCTGTCGCGCCGATCATGATATTACTGACGAAATCCGCGACAAAATCGCCCTCTTTTCCGACGTCGACCGCGAAGCCGTCATCCCGATGGAAACCGTCGATACCATTTATGCAGTCCCCCTCAAACTTGAGGAATATGGCTTGGGCGAGTACATCTGCAAGCGCCTCGACCTCAAAGCCCAAGTCCCCAATTTAACCGAGTGGCAACAATTAGTGGCCCGCATTCAATCACCCGAGCGCAGTGTCACCATTGCCTTGGTCGGCAAATACATTGAACTTCACGATGCCTATTTGAGTGTCATCGAAGCACTTGGACATGCCGGCATCCACCACAAAGCCCACGTCAATGTGCGCTGGATATCATCCGAAAAACTCACCCGCGAAAACATCGATGCCCAATTAGGCGATGTATCAGGCATCGTGGTGCCGGGTGGCTTTGGCGACCGCGGCATCGAAGGTAAAATCCTCGCCGCCGATTACGCCCGCGAGCGCTTGATTCCGTTTTTTGGGCTTTGTCTGGGGTTACAATGCGCCACCATCGCCTTTGCCCGACATACCCTCAACGACCCCGAAGCAAATAGCTCAGAATTCAATCCACATGCCACCAATACCGTCATCGACATCATGCATGATCAGCTCGGTGTCACCGAAAAGGGCGGCACCATGCGCCTCGGCACCTATCCCTGTATTTTGACGCCAGGCAGCAACGCATTTGCGGCCTATGGCAGCAACGAAGTCCACGAACGGCATCGCCACCGCTTTGAATTCAACAACAAATATCGTACCCAATTTGAAGCAGCTGGCTTGATTATCAGTGGACAATCTCCTGACAAACGCTTGGTCGAGATTATTGAGCTCCGTGACCATCCGTGGTATGTCGGTACCCAATTCCATCCCGAACTCAAGTCACGCCCCAATCGCCCGCATCCACTGTTCCGTGATTTTGTGGGGGCTGCATTACGCTACGAAATTTAATAGCGTTACCAATACCGCAATCTGCACCAAATCACGCATCATAATCCACAAAAAACACCCGCACACTCAGTCGTGAGTGTGCGGGTGTTTCGTATACCGTTTATTCCAAGTAATCTTTGAGGTGTTGACCGATATCGGTGGTGCGCAAACGGCGCAAGGCTTCGGATTCGATTTGGCGCGCCCGCTCACGGGTCATCCCCAAATCTTGGCCCACTTCCTCGAGCGTGCGTCTGCGTCCATCGAGCAACCCGTAGCGCATATCAATGATACGGCGCTCGCGGTCAGTCAATTTGTTGAGCGCCACACCGAGGTCTTGACGCAACATCTGCCGGGCCGCCCACTCCACAGGAGTCTGCATTACGTCATCTTCGAGGAATTCCCCCAAGGTGTGCTCGTTGTCATCACCAACGGGCGTTTCAAGTGAAATCGGCTGGCGAGCCGAACCGAGGATGTGCACCACACGTTCGACGGGCATATCCAGCGCCTTGGCGATTTCTTCGGGTGACGGGTTGCGCTCGAGTTGTTGCGACAAGCGATCAACTACCCGTTTGACTTGGCTAAATGATTCACCCATGTGTACGGGCAAGCGAATGGTGCGCCCTTGCTCGGCAATGGCACGGGTAACGGCCTGACGAATCCACCAGGTGGCATACGTCGAGAAGCGGTTGCCCTTCCAGCAGTCAAACTTTTCGACAGCGCGCATCAAGCCAATATTGCCTTCTTGGATGAGGTCGAGCAGTGACAAGCCACGGCCGACATATTTTTTGGCAATACTCACCACTAAGCGCAAATTGGCTTCAGTCAGTTCTTCACGGGCGGTGGCGCCTGATTGTTCGGCAGTCCGGAAGTTGGATCGTACAAGTACCACATTGAAGTAGGGTTTGGGCAACAAATCAAGCTTGCCCAAATCAACTGCATGTTGCACGCTACTCGGCAACAATTGCCAAGAAATCGCCACCTTTTTGACTTGTGAGTCAAATGCATCGCACAATTCACGCATACGCTCGCCATCAATCACGCGCGCTTCGCCTTGAGCAGTGGCGCGGATATGGGCTTCGCGGACACGGAAGTATTCGGCGCGCTGTGAGCCGGTCAATTTATAAAATGTTTCGATGATTTCATTGGTCGAGATGCGCGTCATTGCGTCGGACTCAGGGTCGGTGCCAAACACATGCGCCAAAAACATTTTGGCTGTCTGCATGGCGGGCCAAGCCTGCAACAACACCTCAAGGATGCCTTCGGCAATGCTAGTGTTTTGTTCGTCACGGGTGGCGACGCGGGGAACAGGAGCGGTCGCGGCAGACGCTATCGTTGGTTGGGGGATTTTCTGACCGTCATATTGAATGGCGGTGATTTTTGCATCTTCAGCCTGGAGCACCTCAGCCGCATGAATAGCGGTGATTTTCGCATTTTCAGCCTGCAACACATCAGCCGCCGCAGCTTGCTTGGTACGCACTAATTCGAGCAACAACAAGACTTCGATTTTGCGGGCTAATTCGATTTCGCGCTTGGCATTGAGCAAGGCGGTGCGCCCGATGGCCTGCAGGTAATATTGCACGGCATCAGGCAAGGCGCCAACAGACAAATCAGCGTCAACAAAGTCATTTTCGGTTACGGGAGTTTCGACATCGTCATCAAGTAAAAAATCAGACGTTACAGGCATCTCATCATGTTCCTTCATTGGTGCAAACAATTCCTCGTGGGAAGATCCTTTCCCAACCACGGGCGCTGGTGAAGTCTGATTCGTACGGCGTTCGGTGGAACGCTTAGGCGCTTTACTCGGCGAACGGGGAACATTTACAGTAGCGTCGTCGTATGCCAGACTCATGGTGTTATTGTCGTCCTTGCCTATAATCGGCGATATTAAGGCGGCGCCCCACAATGGTTCGCCGCGGCGTAACACTTCAACTATCACCCATCAAAGGCGATAAATATCCGCACCTTGCAGTGCGGTGTAAAAATCAGTATAAAACGACTTTAAAATTTCTGTCAAGTAGGATGAAGATTACAAGTTAATGAACATCCCCAAATTTGCTATGGTTGCCGTTGCCACCAATCGTGAAATGGCAATAAATCGCGCAACGGCACCGCCACATCATGACTCAACACCACCACCGTTTCATGAATATTCCGAGGATCGGTATCCGCCATGAATTGGCGACAATACCCACATGGAGGGATTACAAACACCGCCCCATCCGTATCCTTCCAGACAGCCACAATTCGTTGGATGCCATATTCTTGGCTATCACTAATCATTTTGGCGATGGCGGTGCGCTCCGCACAAATCGTGCCCGAATTTGTGCCAACACACACACCGGTAAATACCAATCCCTGCGCACTAATCAGCACACTCCCCACATCGGCTACTACACCCTGTGGGGTCTGTTTGGCCGCAATCAGGGTGGCGGCGAGGGCAATCAGCTCGGTATCAGTCATATTTTTCACTATAAAAAAACAGATGCGCTCTTGCGAACACATCTGTCTACCCAAATTGGTCGGGGCGGAGGGATTTGAACCCGCGACCTCACGGTCCCAAACCGTGCGCTCTACCAGGCTGAGCCACGCCCCGTAACACCGTTTGCATTGTACGCTATGCAACACCAGATGTCAAAGGCAAAATCAATATTCGTCCCAAATCTCCCCACTCATGGTGGATATTCCCTAGCGCACACAACAAAATGATTCAGGCTACAATACAGATAGGATTGGTTGTTACACGAGTGATAGACACATGTATTCATTATTGCGCCGCGCCCTTTTCACGCTCGATGCCGAAGTAGCCCACGAGCGCACCGCCGCCTTACTCAAATTGGCTTGCCAAACACCAGGCGCACCGGCAGTACTACGCCAATTATTTGCCCCAGCCACCCGGGGTCTCGGCCAGACAGTAGCAGGGTTGACCTTTGCCCATCCCATCGGGTTGGCTGCTGGCTTCGATAAACACGCCGATTTGACCCACGGCATGGCGTTGCTGGGATTTAGTCATGTGGAAGTGGGCACCGTCACCCCCCGCCCCCAAGCAGGCAACCCCAAACCGCGCATGTTCCGGTTGGTCGAAGATCAGGCCATCATCAATCGCCTAGGATTCAATAGTGTGGGGATGGACGTGGTGGCGCCACGCATGGCCAAACGCCCCTTGCAATTGCCGGTGGGGATTAATATCGGCAAAAACCGTGACACCGCCTTGGCCGACGCTACCGCTGATTACCTCAGCGCGTTTACGACCCTCGCGCCCCATGCTGATTATGTCGCGGTCAATATTTCGTCGCCCAATACCCCCGGCTTGCGCCAGCTCCACGAAACCGCGGCACTCCGCGAATTGCTCGATGCGCTCCGGGCTGCCAATCAGTGGCAACGACCTGTTTTCCTCAAAATATCCCCCGACGAAAGCCTCGACCAACTCGAACAAGTCGTCGCCACGGCACTGACTGCCGGCATCAGCGGGATTATCGCCACCAACACCACCATTAGTCGTCCCAATTTGCACAGCGCTAACGCCAATGAAGCGGGTGGACTCAGTGGAGTACCACTCCGTGACCCCGCTATGGCCACGCTACGCCACGTAGCGCGGCTAACCGACGGGAAGCTACCCATTATTAGCGTAGGCGGAATCAGTAGCGCACAGGACGTCTATGTGCGGCTACGGGCTGGAGCGAGTCTGGTGCAACTCTACACGGCATTGGTTTATCAAGGGCCTGCCATCGTCGCCCAGTTGTCGTGGGGGCTGGCAGCCTTGCTTCGCCGCGATGGCGTCAGCGATGTTCGCCAAATCATCGGGGTCGATCGCAATTTACCGGCGTGACACCAACAAGACGGCGCCACTATTAGCGGGGACTTTGACCCGCTGAATCCGTTGCGCCGTCACCACATAACTCCAGGCACTGAGTTGGTCGTGTAACAACATTTCGTCTTCGATGCCGAGGCCACTAAGCAACATATCAATGGTGGCGTCTTCATCACTGGCATTGAGGGCCACAATCAAAATCTCACGGCCCAACACCCGGGCATATGCGACCGTTTGACTGGCATTACGGGCATGGACGATGCTCAGCACTCCTTGGCGCAAGGCACCAAACTGTTGCCGCAACGCCGCACACCGCACGACCCACTCACGAATCGATTGATCCCAATGCTGGACATCCCAATCAAACGCCGCCCGGTTGAGGGGGTCTTTGCCACCGTGCAGACCAATTTCGTCACCATAATAGATACATGGCACACCGACATAGGTAAACAAAAACAATATGGCGGCCTGCATACGCGCCGCATTGCCTTCGGCTAACGTCAAAAAGCGTTCGGTATCGTGACTACCGAGTACATTCAGGGCCGCATGGGCATGTTCGCTGGGGTAGCGTTGTAGTTCGCGTTCGATTCCCGCCGAAAAATCCGCGGCGCTACTGCTTTTGGCTGCAAAAAAGTCCACCACCAAGCGCCGCACCGGATAATTCATCACGGCATCGAATTGGGTGCCATCGAGCCAATCACTGGCATCTTCCCAGATTTCACCCAAAATATAGGCTTCGGGATTGGCGCGTTTAACCGTAATCCGGAATTCACGCCAAAACCCATGATCGGTGATTTCGTTGGGCACATCGAGGCGCCAGCCATCAATGCCGAATTCAATCCAATACCGCGCCACATCCAACAAAAACTGTCGCACAGGCGGATAGGTCACATTGAGTTTGGGCAAGGCCCGTAGATCCCACCACGCCGCATATCCCGCCGGCTGACTTTCGTCATAGGGATAGAGTGGCAGTGATTCAATATAAAACCACTCACGATAGGGCGAGTCGGCGCCATTTTCTACTACATGATGAAACGGGAAAAAGCCCCGACCACAATGATTAAATACCCCGTCAATGATGACTTTGATACCAACCGCATGGGCAGTGTCGAGTAAGTGTCGCAAGGCAGCATCACCACCGAGTAATGGATCCACATGAAAATAATCGTCGGTGTGGTAGCGATGATTACTCGCCGACACAAAAATAGGCGTCAGATAAATAGCCGTCACACCAAGTTCTTGTAAGTAGGGAATTTGTGCCGTTATCCCATGCAAATCCCCGCCCATGAAGTTGTGCGCCGTCGGCAACGAGCCCCATTGCGCAAAGGCTGCTACTTGGGAATTTTGTCGGCTTTTGCAAAATCGATCAGGGAAAATTTGGTAGAACACCGCATCAGGAAGCCATTGCGGTGTAGGGAAAATTTCAATGGTCATATTTACCCCAAATTCCACATGCTGATAAAACTATTTATATGCGTATTATAAATCCCTTCGCCAATATTAGCTTGCACATCCTATGGGCCAATAGCGGCGAATGAATTCGCCGGCATGATTCGCCACTACGTTATCCGTCCTACGGGCGAATAGCGGCAAATAAATTTGCCGACATGATTCGCCCCTACGTTATCCGTCCTACGGGCGAATAGCGGCAAATAAATTTGCCGACATGATTCGCCCCTACGTCATCCGTCATCCGTCATCCGTCCTCCACGCCCCATGCCCCATGCATACGGGCGAATAGCGGCGAATGAATTTGCCGACATGATTCGCCCCTACGTTATCCGTCCTCCACGCACCATGCCCCATACATACGGGCGAATAGCAGCGAATAAATTCGCCGACATGATTCGCCCCTACGTCACGCTTCCTACTTCATATACGGTATACTTACACTGATATTATGCGGTGATGACCTCACGCTAGGAACCGCAATATCAGTGCATCATCGGTGGTGATACAGCGACAGGGGCGTCAGCATGAGTACATGGTTGTTGGTTGGGTTGGGGAATCCAGGCGCGCAATATGCCAATACACGCCATAATATCGGCTTCGAAGCCCTCGATTTATTTGCCACACGCCATGCCTTGCACACCAACGGCACGCGTGCCCAAGCCAAGCTGAGCGAAGGCACCATCGCCGGCCACAAAGTGGTCTGTGCCTGGCCGCAAACCTACATGAACCGCAGTGGGATTGCCGTGAGTGGCTTAGCCAGCTGGTATAAAGTCCCCGCCAACCAAATCGTCATCACCTACGATGACCTCGATTTACCCTTTTCGACGCTCCGCCTGCGCGAAAAAGGCAGCGCTGGTACCCACAACGGCATGCGCTCAATCGTACAATTGCTGGGCCATAGTGATTTTGCTCGCCTACGGGTCGGCATCGGCAAAGTCCCCACTGGCTGGGATGCCTACGGTTATGTGCTGGGCAAATTCATCGGTGCTGAAGCAATCGCCCTGCCCGACGCACTCCAACGCGCCAGCGATGCCTTGACCCATATCATTGAGCTTGGCATGACTTCCGCAATGAACAAATATAACGTCAATAGCTAAGCATAATTATTACTACACAAAAAACCACCGGAGCAGTAGTGCTCCGGTGGTTGCATATCCCCAAACAATGCTTATTCGTCGCTATCCACACTCCAGGCATGTACCCCTTGGGTCGTAAACGAGAAATGGCGCACTTGCATGCCGGCCTCGCTCAATACCCGCTCCATTTCGAGGCGGCGCTCAAATGGGCAGGCAATCACCATAAAGCCGCCACCACCCGCACCGGTGATTTTGCCACCCCAGGCGCCATGCTTGCGGGCCTTGGCGTAGATCTCGTCGACCACTGGTGGCGCGATATACGGCGAGAAGGCTTTTTTGACTTCCCAGGCATCATGCAACAAGCGCCCAAAATCAGCAATCCGTTTGGTACGGAGCAATTTGACCCCTTCATCCACAAAAGCTTTGGTTTCGTCGTGGTAGCGCAACGTGTCACCTTGTTGCAGACGACTGACTTGATCGTTGACGAGATGTTCCGTCAACATTTTGCGGCTACCGATATAGCCAATCAGCAAACAACTTTCGAGTTCGAGCAAGGCACTGGGATCACTCAGCACCGGCTCGACAATCACGCCGTTTTTGCTGAAGTGATAGATACTCATGCCCCCAAACGCTGCCGCATATTGGTCTTGGCGCCCACCGGGAATGCCGAGATTCACCCGCTCAATCCGGAAGGCTAGTTCGGCCAATTCGTGGGGCGTCATGTTTTTGTGGAAGGCTTCGCCCATCAATTTGAGCATGCTTACCACCAGCGCCGACGACGAACCGAGGCCACTGCCTGGTGGCACATCCGAGAACATGGTGACTTCTACGCCACGGGCTTCGGGCATGGCATCGAGTACCGCTTGGGGCAAGCTCAACTTGCCGTCCCAACGGCCAGTCACGTTGCGGCTGACCTCTTCGAGGTCGAGCGAACGAATCGTCACCGTGCCATCGTCACTGGGGCGCAACATGCACCGCACATATTTGTCGATGGTACAATTAAGAACTTTGCCACCATGGTCTTCGGCGTAGGGGCTGACGTCTGTCCCACCACCAAAAAATCCGATCCGCATCGGGGCTTTGGCTTTGTAAATGCGCATTACATGCTTCCCATTCATACTTTAGCTTGTCAAAGTATACCACGATGCATTTGTATTGCACCGCCTATGAGCCAATTATCAGTTACCTGATGAGCGCGTACCACGCAACGGAATCACTAATTCTTTGGAAAAATCAGTCAGACTTTCGAATTGACCATCAGGTCGGCACCAATAGGTGTCTTCGATGCGCACGCCATAACCTTTGCTGGGGTAATACAAGCCTGGTTCCACCGTAAACACGGCCCCCGGCACCAGCACATCGCCACGGTCAGCGAGGGAGGGGAAGCCAAAGTCTTCGTGGACTTCCAGACCAAGCCCATGCCCCAACGAATGGATGAAGCCTTCTTCGATGGGGTATTTGGTAGCGATTGTGTCGTGACCACGAGCCGCAAAATAATCACACACCATGGTTTGATATGGTTTGGTGGGCGCACCTGCCTCAAATTCGGCAATCACCGTGTTGAATGACCCCAACACATCGGCATAGACTTGTTGCAGTTCGGGGGAGGCATAATCAATCGCAAAGGTACGGGTCATATCGTGGTAATAGCCCGAGGCGTCTTTGGGGAATATGTCGAACACAATCGCCTGGCCCCGTTGCAACACCATACTGTCTTCGCCACGCGCATGGGGCAAGCCGGCATCCCGTCCTTGCGCAAAAATAGTCCCCTCGCCGACCAAGCCACGAGCCGCTCATTCGCGGTCGATGACGTGGCGCACATCACCAATCGTCAACGGCGTCCCCGTCACGGCATCACACACATCGTCACCGTTGGCGACTCCGGCTGCAATGAAATCGACCGCTGCTTGCACC
>CAISXI010000233.1 GCA_903889425.1 uncultured Roseiflexaceae bacterium
CGATACGGCGATTCGCGCTATCGCACTCACCCCACACGCGACGCTCCAGATTGCGGGTGACGGCGAACAGCGGCAGGCATTAGAAGCGCTTGTATCCGAATTACATCTTGAAGCACGCGTTACCTTCCTTGGGTCAGTACCACGACATACCTTGCCGGCAATTATGCACCAGTGTAATGTACTCGTGGCAACGAGTTATGCCAGCGAAACATTTGGAATTGGGCTGGTCGAGGCCCAAGCATGTGGACTACCAGTGATTGCTTCGCGCTTTGGTGGCTTCGTTGAAGTTGTCGCCGCAGGCGTCACGGGGCGCTTCTTTGCACCCAAAGATGCCACTGACCTCGCCGCCCAGTTCCAGTTTTTGATAGAAAACCCGGCAGTGCGCCAACAATACGCCACCGCTGCCCCTACATGGGCGGCGCAATTTGCTTGGCCAGCAGTCACCGATCGCGTTACGCAGGCCTATACTGCGGCACTACAACGAGGGTAACACCGATGCACATTTTGATTATTTCGACTTATGGATTTGACCCACACTTTCCTAGTCGACCAGAATTCCTGTTGGCGCGCACCCTTGCGGCCCTAGGGCACCGCGTGAGCGCCGTGGAATACCATCATAATCCCAAGCAACCGCGCCAAGAATCATATAGCGAAAATCTCACCATTTACCGTTGTGGCACCTTTGGTTTTTTTTCACGTGATTTGTGGCAACTTGCGCAGACGTTGCCTACTCCAGATATTGTGCATGTGCATCATTTACGACACCTGTTAGCCTTTCAGGCCCAAATCCACTGGCGCAAAAAAGTACCGATGGTACTGACGCCCCACGGAATTTTGCACGATGGAGATCTAGTCGTCGACCGTGAACGGCCACTCGAGCACCCCTTACGCCCTGAGCGGTTACTGATGACCGGCGCACAATTACGGGCTGCGATTATGCGTGGAGCCCATCCCCGCCGTAGCGTCCGCAATTATTTGATTCATGCACCATTACATGGCTACCACGGCATCATGGCGCTGTCACAACACGAAAAAGAAGTATTGGTAGGCTTACATGTTCCCGCCGCACACATAACCGTCGTACCAAATGCGGTCGAACTGCAACAATACATCGACGCACCGAGTCGCCCTCGACACGCCCAACCAACGATCTTGTTTATTGGGCAGTTGGTACCACGCAAAGGGTGGGATTTGGCCGTGCGGGCATTGCCGCTCATTGCCGCGTCGATTCCCGATATTCGCATGGTGATGGTCACGCACAATACGAGTCAGCAGAGTGAATTCGCGGCGCTGGCAAATAGTTTGGGCGTAACCGCGCGGATTACATTGCTCACGAGTGTTGATGAAGCCCAAAAAATCCAATTGCTCCACTCAGCACATCTGCTCCTTGCCCCAAGTCGCTACGAAGGCTTTGGAATACCCCCGATCGAAGCCATGGCCGCCCATTGCCCTGTGGTCACGACCGATTGTGCTGCGGGCAATGAAATCGTCCACCACGAAAAAACAGGATTACTCGTAGCCTATGATGATGTGGCGGGCTATGCCGCAGCCGCCGTACGCATACTCCAAGACGATACGCTACGGAAACAACTCGTACAGGCTGGTTATGACCATGTCATGCAAGATTACACTCCGATTACGGTTGCCAATCAATCGCTCAGATATTACCAACAACGCATCGCCGAATTTCACAAATAAAAAATCCATGTTATACTATCATCAGTAGTATTACAAGGATTGATATGCGGATACTCTACTGCATACCGCGGTACGATGCCGATGCCGTGGGAAATCTGATGCATACCGAGGTGATTGCCCACTGGAATCAACAGGGGATTAACACCGAAGTCGCATCGCTCTCATCGCGCGTCACCACCACCACCACATTCAGCATGGATGACGTCGTTGTTCATCATATCCCTACTGCCACATCACTCATCGACAAAGTGATGAATCGGGTATTGGGATGGGTGACTGGTTATCCCTATTTGTTTGGCGCATGGCGCGGGTTTCGCCAGCATCTACGCCAGCAACAGTACGATTTATTACACGTCGAAACATCATTCCCACTCGGGTTAATTACCTTGTTGGCTCGTCCTGCATCCACGCGGGTAGCGGTGACATTACCCGGCGCCGATGTAATGGCGGTACCGGCGTATGATTACGGGTACGCCCGCAATTGGTTTGTGCGCCAGGCGGTGCGCTGGGTGATGCAACGGGCTGATTTGGTACGCGCTGATTCACGCCAAATCGCCATCCTTGCCAAAGAAACGTACGGGGCTCCACCAGCCAACGTGGTAGCGATTCCCTACAATATTACTGAACCAACATACCCACCGGTAGGCATGCACATGATGACATTCCGCCAGGAGTCACGGGCAACGATTACCGCGCGTCATGGCTGGAATCCCAATTCCACATTAATCCTCAGCCTAAATCGATTACATCCATTCAAAGGTATTGAATATCTCGTCGAAGCCCTGCCGCAACTAGTAGCCGCAGGGGTGGATGCGCATGCCATCATTGTAGGTGGCAATCGCAAAACTGCCCGCTTTGGTGATTACGGTGCCTATTTGACCCAACGAGCTGAGGCGCTAGGGGTCGCAGACCGCGTGCATCAAATCGGCGGAGTCCCCCACCACCAAGCCGCCGAATACATGGCGGGGTGCGACATTGCAGTTATTCCATCAATAGCAGAATCGTTTAGCCGTGTGGTTATCGAAGCAACGGCAGTAGGTACCCCCCCCGTCGTCACCCGCACGACAGGGGCTAGTGATTATGTCAAAGATGCAGATTGTGGTGAGGTCGTCGATCCCCAAAGCGCGCAATCACTGGCCGACGGTATTCAACGGGCATTGAGCCGCCATAGCGAATTACAATCCCGTTGTGCCGCCTTTGCAGAACTATTTCGGGGAACAGTGATTGCCGATGAACTCACGGCGACCTACAAGGCGCACGGACTATGAGCAACACGCAACCAACAATTTATTATGTGGCCTACCCAACGAGTCTGACCTTGGCGTCGGCGAATGCGGTACAAACATATTCGACCTTGCGCGAACTCAAAGCATTGGTACCACAAACGCAGATTTTCATCCCACGTATGACACGCGAGGCAAATCCATTTGATGCCCTCGGCGTCAATTATTTGCCCCGTATCGGGATTGGACGGTTATCACGACTCTATAAATCAACGTTGTGGTACTACATCGAGCGAAGTGTATTTGCATGGCTGGTGCTCATCATCATGGCCTGGCGTCATTGGCGCGGTCAACAAATTGATGTGGTCTATGTGCGTGAGATTATCTGTGCCTACTGGATGGCTCGTCTTGCCCCACGGTGGTGTGGCGCACGGGTGGTGTATGAAGTCCATCACCTCGAAACCACCAATCATTCGCGCCCCAAAGAATCATGGGCTACCGGTATCATCCAAGCCCTCGATGACACCACAATCCGCAAGCCAGCCCGGTTAGTGTCGCTCACCCGGGCCTTTCGTGATCTTTTGGCGCAACAGCAGCGCCGCGTAGCGAGCGACGTTGATATTTTGCCTGATGCCTACAATGAAGCCCTCTATTATCCGCGGGATCAACAGGCTGCCCGTCAAAAACTCGGCATTACCCATACTGGGGTCATCATCACATACGCAGGATTAACGTTTGCCTACCGGCGCTTGGATTTGTTGGTGACGGCATTTGCCCAGCTCGACCCCCAACAAAAAAATCGCACCCAGCTGTACTTTGTGGGAGGCAGACCCCAAGAAGTACGTGAGCTTCGTCAGCTTGTGACCCAACACCAACTCGACACATATGTCACGTTTGTGGGGGTCGTACCACAAACAACCGTGGCTGATTATTTGGTGGCCAGTGATATTTTGGCGATACCCGATACCGTCACCGATGAGACCGCATCGCCGTTGAAGTTGTTTGAATATATGGCCACAGGACGCGCCGTAATCTGCCCCGAAATGGCGTCGCTCCGCGAAATCATTGGTGCCGATGGCGCATGTACATTTGTACGTGGTGAGGTGGATTCACTGACCACCCACCTCGATACGTTAATTAGCAACCCCACACTGCGGCAACAATATGCCGACGCAGGCATCACAGCTGTTGCCCCTTACACCTATCGAAATCGCGCTACAGAGCTCGTTGCAATTTGTATGCGGGCTCGGAACTGAGGGTCATGATGACGTCAAATACGCCAAATTTGCACAATGACGCGGTCAAAATTGTCGATGCCTACAAAACATTGCAACCAGACAACAAACCCGAATACTTCCGCTACCACCGCTATCGGTTTGTGTCGTTACTCGAGACCGTCATGCACTTACCAGGCAAACGCGTACTCGAGATTGGGGTGAACCCTGGGCAATTCACCGAAATGCTCGTCCAAGCCGGCTACCAGGTAAGTGGTACAGATTTATTCCCCGAACACCGCGCGGATTTTTGGCAGCGCTTGAATGTCGACGTGCAGCGTTGGAATATCGACAGCGAAGATCCACCCTACGAGCCTGCGCAATTCGATGTTATTCTTTTTTCGGAAGTCATCGAACACCTCGCACATCCACCACTCGAAGCGCTGGAAGCATTCTATACACTGCTGGCCCCAGGTGGACATTTGGTGATTAGTACACCCAATCAGTTTTATTTCAAAAGTCGGCTACGGACATTGTTTGATATTGTGCTTAGCCGGCCATTTGATCACGATGAAGAATTCACGCGTTGGGCATTGTTGCGGCGCGAAGCACGCTATTACACGCATAGTCGGCTGTTCAGCATGCAACAACTAGCCTGGCTGGCCCAAGAGTCGCACTACATCGTTACTCAAAAAACGTATTGTAGTGCCTATGAGCCCGTAGGACTCGAACGCGGACGCTTTAGCAAAGCGCCCCACCGTTGGCTTGCCAAAGCGTTGATTGCACTCGTCACCACAATATTCCCAGCGAGTCGCTCAATGTTATTAATAGTACTCCAACGCCCCACGCATTGAACAAATTAGCACAATAATCCGTCTATATCATAACGACATCAGTCAATACTCATAGAACTCAAATATGACAATGATTAGTAATAACTTATGATAGGCATTAGGAAGAGCGAGGAACATCATATGCAACACTTTATACTTAGAATTTGTAGTTTACTGTTGATTATTTCATCGTTTGGGATTATCAAACCCCAAACTGCACATGCGGCAAGTGACTTGACGAGACGTACATTGTGCCGACTAAATACGAGTTTAGTCGTGTGGGGCGGTGGTTCTGCGATTCACCCCAATGGCCTAATGTACGTTGCCAAAAGTATTTCGCCGTATAGTACGCTTTCAAGCAAATCATACATCGCAATATTTGCAATTGATCCCGAATCTGCTGGTACAGTAGATAATTCGGGTTCACAAACATGTAATGTGGTCGGCGTATACAACGATACATCAGACAACTATACGCGGTATTCAGCACTTTTGAACCCATCTGTACTGGCCAGTGATTCGCAAGGAAATTTGTACGCGGGTAGAGGTTCGGCACGTGCTTACCGGATACTTTACATCCCTGCGTCAGCAACTGTATCTGCACCATTCGCAGGATTAGTAACAAAAAGCGTCATTTATGATGTGACCAAAGACTCATACACTTATTCAGCCCTCGGCGTAACCGATGATTATGCAGTCGTTAGCATGTCTGGGTGGAATGCCGGAGAATCATTTGACGTACGGTATGGGATTGTACCAACAGAAACAATAAAAGGCAGTGGACCACTAGTTATCAATACTGTCTCATGGCAATCTTTAGGGTCAGGGAACGGCGCATTGGATTCATTTGTTGGTATGCCGAATGGGAAATTCTTTCTATCGGCAAACCTTGTCAGAAGCGGTACGTTTGTTATTGCTGCGGCATTTTTAAATCCCTCCACGAGAGCCTTAACCAATGCATTTAATCCGGCATTAAGTGGGGTAGGGCTTGTAGATTGTCGCCCAGCATCAGGACTTACGTTTACCTCAATTTATGGGTGTTCGGCACCATCTGCCGCAATGGGAGCAGACGACAATTTATATTTTACCGCCCATTTGATTGAACGCAGTGGCCCTAGACGTGCGAACGTTGCGTGGCGCTACAATATCGCGACAAACGAATGGAAAGGGCTCGGAAATTTAGCAAAACCAACATTAATTACCCCGCTCAACGATCTCGAAGCGTATGGTGGCACGGAAATCACCGCCGATGCCGATGGCAATGTGGTGGCAGCAATGAATGGCGAATTCGGCATTAAAACCACAAAACTTGCATTGTTATACAATGGCGTTTGGTCAGTGGGGAATCCAAATTATACATCACCTGCATTTGGACGACCAAACGTCGAACTAATTACCGTTGATGGTGACCCACGTGTTAGTTTCATTTATGTAATCATGGGTGGAACTTCAAATTCGATGTGGTGGGCCACCTATAGTGCACCACTCAATGTGGTGTCATCACGTTGTAAAGCCAATGTCGTCGTTGAAGGTAGTGCATATTTTGTCAAAAATTCAAGTGTATCCGGAACCATTTATACAGCCGCTACATGTAATGCAACACGGTATGTCGCCGTTGCATCAAACAGCGCAACACCGCCTGCAACACCGAACTCAAGTGATATCAAAACATTTTCAAAAGACAATGGTAATTTTTCAGTCAGTGGACTAGTATCAGGAATAAATTATATCCATGTACGAATGTACGATTCAAGTGGCCCACTCGAGAGCTGGGTGACGAATAGCGTATATGTTGATACAAACAGCACAGTCGAAGCGACCGTAGCCCTCAATAACGGCAACAACATTCCTAATTACAAAGATTCGTGGAACATGCGGGCTGCATCATACACGGACAGCGGATACACACGAAGTGCAATAGGTTCATTAAATATCACAGGAGTTACCGATCCATCGGGATTGGCATCATATGCGATTAATGATCAACCAGCCGTTGCATTTGATTCAAACAATATTAACCAACCAATACCGGTGAATTTCAATAGCATTACGAGCACCGTTGGGATTTCGTTGACACTGACCGATGGTGCCGGCAATACCGAAATCCGGGGAATTCGCCCACTGACGTATGATGTCGAACCACCGAGTATTTCAGTTGACCCAACTCCCACGTTCACCGCCACAACAGGCGTATTTAGTGGCACAATTGGGCTGACCGGTGGTACGATTACTGACGACCTTTATGCTGCGAGTGGTCGCCAATATTGGGGCGTTTGGGTAGCCAATGCCAAGTGTGTAGGTGATGTAGTGGGCGGATGTCCTACTGCTACCGACAGTCAACTCCGCTGGGGTGCAGTGCCAGTTAGCGATCCCACATCCATACCTTGGAATTTACTCCACGGTGTAAATCAAGCACCAAGCAGTGGATTGTACCGTACCTATATCCGTGTGTTGGATGGTGCAGGGAATGCCAGTACCACAGCGGTAACAGTCGACACTACCGTCACCATGACCGAAACCAAGATATACATGCCGCTCAACTTTAGCCAACGGTAGCAGTCAATGTGGAATCGGTTACGCAATTATTATCACAGAGACGCCGGGCAGATTCTGCTCGGCGTCCTCATGCTCATTTGCTTGGCTGGCGCACTGCCGCGCGTCTACGCCACTGATGAGGTTCAGTATTATGCCTGGTTACGGTCGGCATGGTTTGATCACGACGTCAACTTCGCCAACGAATATACCCGTTTTGCCAGCATGAACCCTCAAGCCGGCATCGACAAAAGTCTCTTGATGCCTAATCGCATCCGACCATTAACCGGACTCTACGGCAACATTGCGCCGATTGGGAGCGCGCTACTTTGGGCGCCGTGGTTTGTCGCAGCCGATGTGGGGCTCCACAGCATGCATGCAGTCGGTCTGGCCAAAAACATCCCTGCCGACGGCTATAGCTGGCCATATCAACGGGCAGTCTGTTATGCGTCGGCAATTTATGCCATGCTGGGAATTTTGATTATCCGTCAGCTAGCCCAAACCTGGACCAGTCGTTGGAGTAGTACACTCGCAACGTTTGGTATCTGGTTGGCAACACCACTCATCTATTACATGACGATTCAAATGCCATTTGCGCACGCCAATGGTTTTTTTGTGACCTGTTGTTTTGTCTGGTGTTGGTGGCAGACCATCCTGACGCCCCAGCGCATGTCACGCTGGGTATTGCTGGGTATCAGTGCCGGCTTGTTGTATATGGTGCGCGAACAATTAATTTTGTTGCTGATAATGCCGGCAATGAGTGTCGGGTATATCGCCTGGAATGCACTGTGCGCCCGCCAATTCACTCCATTGCGGCCATATGTCGCCCCAATTATCGTATGCGCGCTCGTCGCCGGATTCACCGTGGCGCCGCAGTTTTTGGCATATACACTGGTCAATGGCGTCGCCAAACCAGCCAGCGAAGTATCGAGCAAACTCAATCTGTGTAGCCCACATGCCATCGATACATTGATTGACTTTGACCCTTCCCCTGAGCCCATCTGCAATGTGGGCAAAGAACCCGTCAGCATCACGGCGTGGAGTCGGGGGGCGTTGGTGTGGAGTCCGATTTTGTTGCCGGCGATAATCGGGTTAATCGGGTTGGCGCGACGCCACCCTCGTGCTGGTGCGCCAATGCTGGTGGCGTTTTTGTTACAAGTATGGTTGAACGGCGCATTTGGGACGACGTGGCATCTGAGTGGTGCTTTCGGGTTTCGCCGATTTGTTGAATGCTCACCGTTTTTTATATGTGGCTTGGCGTTTTTGTTGGATTACCTCAAAACGCGCATTCATCCCCGCGTATTAATTGCCGGTGTGGTTGCATTGATTGTGTGGAATATGGGATTAATCGTCAACGCCACCTTGTTTAATTCGCTGACGCACATCCGACGCGGCTTGACGTGGCCCGATGTATGGTATTGGCAATGGGAATTGCCGATGCGTATGTGGCAAAAGGGCGCTGACTTGTTTGATCGCTGTCGTGTCATCAAAAATAGTTGTCAATAACGGCATAAATCGGCGCTCGCAATTGAGGGCGTCGATTTGCCAAACAGGGTTATTACGTGCTAGGATTATATATACGGGCCGATAGCTCAATGGCAGAGCACGTCGCTCATAACGACTTGGTTACAGGTTCGAATCCCGTTCGGCCCACCACTTCCCCGCAAACCCACTGCGACATTAAGCGTCACAGTGGGTTTGCCATTGTACTAGTGCGTGTTGCATGCCAGTCAGCGCATCGCTGAGCACCATGCGCACGTCACGACAAGCAGCCGCGATTAAATCGCCCTCGGCATGGCTCAGCGCACGTGGTGGAGTCGTGAGCGGAAATTGGGTAGCAACAATATCAAGAAAAAACTGCGCATCCACAAATGCGTCAGCAGCCTGTAGCAGTATCTGCGTACCTGTCGCTGCTGGATGAAGCGGCGCCCAATGCTGCAATAGCTGTTGGGCCGCCCCACAGCGTTGCCGCAAATCACGCATGATGGTTGCTACATGCGTCGACACCAATGCCAGTGGCGCCGCATGGTCAGCAGCGAGCGCCATCACTTCGAACGCCCCCAAGCCAACATGCCATGCTTGGTCGTCGCGTAAGGGGTGCTTTGGGGTGTCAAACCGCACAATCGTCTGTGTGCCTAATGACGTACATGCCTGAGCCAATGGTGCATACGACGGCATTGGCGCGACGGGCAGCGGAGTGAGCACAGCAATGTCAATACCACCACGACTATAGAGTGCGGAATATGCCAGTGACTGCAAACGCCCATCGACATACTGAATCGTCAGCGTTGTATCGGTATATGTACTCAATATGCCATATTCGGGGCCAGCAACACCCCATATAACGACCACACCAACAATTGGATTCACGAGGAATTCAGCGAGGTCCTGGGGCGTGCGAAACCAGTGCTGGGTCACGGCAATCCCACACGCCGCCCAGCACGTGGCATCCAACTGGCGCAACGCATGTAAGGCAGGCACCGCGGGAATTTGCAGGCGGGGGTGGCAATGAATCGTGGCAGGATCGAACCACGATTCCGCAGCCACATACACAAATGGTATACCGCTGGCCGCATAGACATCCTGCCAGGCACACGCGGGACGTACGGTTTGGGCAGCGGACCACAATGATGTCAGCCAACTATTCACCGCCGGAGCTGCACTATTTTTTTCACCCATAAACACTAGCTCCGCTTACCGCGGGCGACTACCTGAATGGGAATGCAGTCACCATCGCGCGCTTGGAGATAGAGGACATCAGACAAATTCACGGTGGTACAGACATGAATGGGGCGCATGGCGATGCGGGTGCCGATCGGCAAATCAACGCCGGGGGCCAATTGCAACACGCCGTGTTCTTCGGACATACGCACCAACGTGGCGGCATAATCGACGGCAGTGGCATAACCAAGCAAACCCATCCGATCAGGGACGACATCCCCAGAGAACGTTTTGGCGCCGGCATCAATCGTGGCCGTTTGGGCATCGGGGCGACTAATCACCGTACACCAAATCGATAGCCCCACTTGGTCGACAGTACAGGCGCCGTTGCGCAACTGCATGTCGTCGCCAAATACATACGTGCCGGGCCGGATTTCGGTGATGCCGGGCACACACACCGCCCCTGCCCCAGCTGGGGTTGAGCCGACGCTGATGGCATTGATGGCGATACCACTGGTGCGCAAATCATTGGCCACTGCCACCATCATTTGGGATTCTTCGATACCCAAATCATACCCAGAGCGCCCATTGGCGCCAGCAAACCAGGCACCACGATAGGTGAAAATCCCGTCGAGTGCTAATCTCGGCGCTGCCAACACGGCGCGGCACAATTCGGCGGCAGCGGCGGGGGCGACACCACAGCGATGCAAGCCCGTATCGATTTCGACGCGCACCCCAATGGTAGCACCGGCAGCCTGCATGGCAGCGGATAATTGCGCAATCCCTACCAATGAATCAACACCCACAATCAAGTGGCAACGCAGGGCCAGTTGGGCTGCATGGGCACATTTATCAGCACCGATGATCGGGTAAGCCACAAAGCAATCGCTGAATCCGGCGTCGATAAAGACTTCGGCCTCGCTCAATTTGGCCGAGGTAATCCCGTGTGCCCCTGCGGCAATTTGCATGCGGGCGATTTCGAGACTTTTGTGGGTTTTGATGTGCGGACGTAACGCCACGTCGTACTGATTGGCGAGCGCTTGCCAGCGCTCAATATTGGCACGCACACGCCCTTCATCGATGATTAATGCGGGGGTAGAGATAGTAGCGAGATTCATACATTGCTCCTATTGCATCACCATGCCACCACACACATTGATGGCTTGACCATGCACAAAACTAGCTTGTTCACTCAATAAAAACTGTACCATAGCGGCGACTTCGTTGACGGCGCCACTGCGTCCCATGGGGACGCGGGCGAGGCGTTGTTGCCAAATCGAGGCAGCATCTTGGGAGTCGTCAACGAGTGCCGCGGTCACGACAGATTGCATGGGGGTATCAATCACGCCCGGACAAACACAATTGACGCGGATGCCTGCAGTGGCCACCGTATGGGCGAACGTTTTGGTCATGGCAATCACCGCCGCCTTACTGATATTGTAGATGGGATGCATGACAGTCGTGGCTGTTTTGCCTGCAGTAGAGGCAAGCAACACCACGCTGCCTGATTGCCACGGCATCATGGCTTGGAGGACAGCACTTGTCAAAAACCACGTTGCCTTGGCATTCACCCCCATCACCGCATCCCAATGCACTTCGTCCACAGCAAAGGGATGCGCCACCCGCATAATCCCAGCCGCATTGACCAAGCCGGCAATTTGGGGGGCGATGTGGTGCGCAGCCGCACAAATCTGGGTGGGGGCAGTTGTCGCACTTACATCGATTTGGAACGGATGCAACGTGGGCGCATGCCAGGGAATCTCATCACGATCGACGCCTAGTACGGTGACGCCAGCCGCACACAATGATTGGGCGCAGGCCGCCCCGATCCCACTCGCCACACCAGTTACAATCGTTATGGTAGCCATATTTTGCTCCAATGTATGGTTTCACATTATTGTGGCGTGGATGCCCCATCTGCACGCAATATGCCATCGTGACAGGGAATTTCTACATCACCAAAAGGATGCAACCCACCAACCCAGCGCTGTAACGCAGCGACCCAGTACGGATGCCGGCGTAAATTGGTCAATTGCATGAATTGCCGGATGCGTTGCTGGCTCCAGTGTGGCGCAAGTGTGAAATCAGTCGCCTGTGGCAATGGCGCATAACTCCCCTGCGGCGGTTGTTGGTACCCCGTAGGAATCGACGCTGATATCGCCAGCCAATGCGTGGCAGCTAGCAGCGCATGCACGCGAATCAAATCAGCTTCACTTGCGCAACGGGTTATGTCAATTGATTGCTGAGCGACAATCGGGCCGGTATCGAACTGTGCATCCATTTGGTGAATGGTGATACCAGCTGGCGCATCACCGCGCGCCACATAGAACAACGGGTCAGGACCACGTAAATCGGGTAACAATGACGGATGGATATTCCAGATTGGGGCATGAGCCAACACACGCGCAGGCACCCGGCGCGGGAAGCAGGCAGTCACGAGTGGCTCACCAGCCGGAATTTGGGACAATAAATCGTCCCAGTGTGCCATATAAAATACGGGGATGCCATGCGACGACGCTAATTCGGCCACACTTGTCGCCATAATCGTCTGGTGTGGTCGTGGTGCTTGGAGCCAGCTCGCACGCCCCGCAGGTGCCGGCAAAATCAGTAGTTGGGCGGGGGTGTGTTGCCATACCTGCTGAAGAAAGCGGTAACTAAAAAGACATTCCATTGCCAAACAACGCATGCTATTCATTCCCTTATTGGCGTACCGTGCTATGATACACCAATGTGATTTACAACAATTCAACGTTGTTTCTTCAATCCAGGAGGCATGTAATGAGCGAGCCAACCGTACACTGTGCATATTTTGACAAAGAATTACCGGCGCTGACGAAGCCACCACTCCCCGGCGCATTGGGCGCACGTATCCAAGCGACGATTTCGCAGCCCGCCTGGCAGGCTTGGCTTGCAATTGAAAAATTACTCATCAAACATTTTGAGTTTGACCCCAATGATCCAACCTTTATGCGCCAACGGGCGACTGCGGTCCAAGAATTCTTTTTTGGACCACCACCAGGTGAACGGATGGTCGTCTGTAGCAAATTTGGTCGCGAATTGCCTGGGATAGCAAACCTACCATTCCCCGGCGCACTCGGACAACGGATTTACGCAAATGTATCGCAACGGGCATGGGCCATGTGGCCCGAACAAGAGCGGATTTTGATTAATCATTACGGCATGAGTTTGGTTGATCCGCAATCACAAAAAGTCTTGTTGCAATCCATGGAAGAGTTCTTTTTTGGGGAAGGGGCACAACTCCCGGAAGGGTGGGCGCCACCCCAACAAGCCGCCCCGAGCAAAGGCGGTCCACGCAAATAACAGCCGCCATCAAAATATCGAGTCAACCACGTATCTTGGCGCGCGTAAATGCGTCAAGATACGTTTTTATGTGGCTATTTTTGGCCAAAAACAGTCTGGTACGCGAATTAACTGCGTCAGGCAATTAATTGGATATCGGGGTTGATTTGAATGCGTAACAAGGCATGTGCATCACGCAAGGCTTGTTCGACCGCGGCAGGGTCTTGGCCACGAGCAAAAATAAACCCGAGGTAGCTTTCACCCTCCGGCAACGTCACGATCGGCTGGTGGAGCGGGCTGGTAATTTCGATTGATTCTATCAATGGCACCGTCAAGGCAGATTCAACACCATTTACCTGGTGCAAAATACCACTGGTGGGAATTGGAATCATCATCACTCCGCCTGCTTCAAGGCGGCGCGTGGGCGTAGTCGCAAGCAAGCCACTGGCTTGGCGCACAATCAACATTTCGAGCGACTCATCACTGCCAAAGCGGAGCGTTTGCGAGCAGAGGCCGCCGATCGACCGCCCGGCAATTTCGACAATATAAATCCCATCATTGTTGATGCGTAATTCGGCATGCACGGGACCATTGATTAATCCAATGGCTAGGGCAGATTTTTGGGTAATTGTATATATTGTGTGTTGCGTTGCATCAGGCAGGCGGGACGGGGTGACATAGATTGTTTCTTCAAAAAAGGGACCATCGAGGGGGTCGGGTTTGTCAAACAAGGCCAACGGAATCAACACCCCGTTGTCCATCATCGCCTCAAGGGCCACTTCATTGCCTGGAATAAATGATTCAATCAAAAATTCATATTCGGTGTGGTGCGGGTACAACGTCGCCAACATACGGAGTAACCGGGTGTGCGCAATCACCAACTGCGCAGGAGTATCAGCACGCATCACACCACGACTGCCATTGAGTTCGAGTGGTTTGATGACACACGGGTATGGTACGACCGCAGTGATACGCGCAATATCATCACTACTAACAAAACGGCGAAACCACGGCAGGGGAATATCGCTCGTTTGTAATGCCAAACGCATCGCGTATTTGTTACGGGCAGCCTCGGTAGCGATGGCAGAATTGTGGGGCAACCCTAAGTCACTGGCAATCTGCTGGGCAATATGGGCGCCACTATCATCGAGCGCCATGCACGACACGAATGGGTGTTGTTGATGGCGACTTGTAAGTGCAGAAATCAAGGCAGGGTAATCATTAGAGTTGTAGACTACACTGCTATTGGCATATTCGGCGATTACTGCCGTATCACACAACAATAACCAATCCATCGAGAGCGCTTGGGCTGCCCGAATAAAGGCATGATTGCGATACGATGATGACGTCGACACAAACAAGATGCATGGGGTAGTCATGGGTACATCCTTTTCCAGATGACCGGAGTAGGGAAGCGTTTTTTGATTAAGGTGGCAGTAGGACGCACGGTACGGGTAATGCGCAACGTTGCACTTGGCGCAAGTGGCGGCAACGTCGGGATGGTGGTGGGGATTTGAATCGGCAGCGAAGCCACCCGCATTTCCCATAATTGTTGTACCATCACCGGCGTATTGCGATCCGGGTTAGCGATTACGCCAAGGAGATTTGCGGGATTCTCCCCCCAGCACCAAAGTTCAGTGTTTTCGAGGATTGCACAGGTACGATTTCCCCCTGCAGCGATTGTTGTTACTGATTGCAAATCAGGTACCGTCGTCAATCTGAACGGAGTGGTTACCGCAGGATCAGGTGCCACCCCAATTTGCCCATGGGCATTATTACCCCAACATTGTACCGTGCGTTTGGATGAAAGCACGCACGTATGCGCACTCCCAGCAGTCACTGCAACTGCGTCATACACACCATCTACTTGCTGCGCATTCACAATTTCGGTTCCTACGATACCGAGTTGACCATTTTGATTACTACCCCAACAAATCAGACGTTGGTCTTTTTGCACGGCACACGTATGATTGTCACCGGCAGTTAGGGTGGTCACACCCCGGACACCAGGGACTTCTTGGGGAATGGTGCTCATTTCTGTACCTGCATAGCCCAGCTGGTATTGGTTATTGCGGCCCCAACAGGTAACGGTACCACTTTCAAGTAACGCACAGACATGTTGGGCACCAACCACCACATCGATGGCAGTTGTGACCCCAGAAATAGGCGTTGGCGTAGTCCGGAACTCACCGATACCAACGGGTTCTGAGGCGATTTGACCATACTGATTATCGCCCCAACAATAGATTTGCCCTGCCACAATCGCACAGCTTTGGTCACCACCGACGGCAAATGCGGTCACACCCACAAAATTACCTACAAAATAGGGGACTGGGCTATCTGCTAAATCACCGCTAAACGAATTCCCTAATTGTCCAGTGGTATTACGACCCCAACAATTCAGGTCGTTCGTAACCAACAAGGCACAGGTATGATTTGCGCCCGTGGTGACGGCAATGGTATTTGCCGCAGCATCGACCTCACTCGGCAACGTACGCGTACTGCTGCCTATTTGGCTACCAATACCGAGTTGACCAAACCCGTTGTCACCCCAACACCAGACGGTGCCTTGGTTATCGGTCATACAGATATGATTCGCACCCACACCAACAGCCGTCACACCCAAATGACCGACGACGGGTTGGGGTGCCACAATATCCTGGGCAGCACCACCCGCACCATTGCCCACTTGACCGACATTATTCCAACCCCAGCAGGTCACATCACCACGTTGGAGTAATGCGCAGGTATGGGCGCCACCGGCAGCAATCGCCACCACATTACGCACACCGGTAACCAGCGCCGCCGTAGGGGAAGTCGCAGCGTCACCGACCACCGTACTGACGCCGAGCTGTCCGCTGTAGTTATCGCCCCAGCAACGCATATCACCGCTGCGTTGGAGTACGCAAGTATGATTGTCACCGGCAGTAATCGCTACCACATTCGCCACATCGGCAACCAATTGAGGGCGCGTGATATAGGCAGTATCACCCACAGCACCCATACCCACTTGGCTATAACGATTCCAGCCCCAACAGTAGACTTGGCCATTTTGGATTAGGGCACAGGAATGATCAAGGCCCAAACTAATAGTGGTAACGCCACTTAACCCTGGTACAGGGGTCGGGATAGATAATCCAGGGCCAACATCACCGATGCCCAATTGCCCTTGTTGATTACGCCCCCAACAAACGACTTTGGTTGATTGTAATACTGCACACGTGTGATTACCTCCTGATTTCAATACAACTGCCGTCGCCAAATCAGCGACACGCAACGGCATACCCGATGAGGCAGTGCTCCCACTTCCCAATTGACCATCATCATTCCGGCCCCAACAGGCACCACCACCGTCTTGGAGTAATGCACAGCTATGTGATTGCCCGAGCGAGAGATCGACTGTTTGTTGGACTGCGGCAATCACCGGAGTACTACTGTCTTCGGTGGCTTGATTCCCTAATTGACCGTAATTATTATGCCCCCAACAACGTACGGTACCATCACTTACAATCAAGCAGGCATGGGCATTACCCGCTGCAATGGTGACAGCTTCGTCATTACTTCGGACGGTTTGTGGCAGAGCTGCGGTATTTGTCGTGCCATCGCCAATTTGACCATAGTCATTACCACCCCAACAACGCACGATAACCTGCGTGAGGAGCGTACAACTGAAATCTCCCCCTGCGGCTATCGCAAACCCATCATTTAAGCCCTTTACATAGGGCTGTGACGCGTCATATTCATACACACCGTTGCCTAATTGACCATAACTTGCATCACCCCAACAACTAGTTTGACCGATTTGGAGTCGGGCGCAGGTGGTCGTAAAGCCTAAGGCTACATGCGAGACGTCGCTCAACACGATTTGTGGTGGCAAAACAATTGAATCGTCGCCTGTTGCGCTGACTTGATTGCGATCATTTGCCCCCCAACACCACAATTGGCGCATTGCATCAATACCACACGTATGGCGTCCCCCCGTGGCAATCGATTGCAGGGGGGGTAATCCTGCAACTATTTGCGGAGTAGTCGTAGTTTGATTGGGTGCCCCAAACGACTGCTTCCCCCAACAAAGTACGGCACCGTCGATACGCAACGCACAGGCATGCTGCCAGCCAATTTTGACATCGACGACATCGACTAAATTTGCAATCGGCGTAAACGCGGGTGTATTGGGGAGCAATGGTGCCCCCCAACAAACTACGGTTGCATCGTTTTGGAGGGCACAATTACTGTCACCACCAGATGCAATGGCAACAACCGAGGGGAGGGCTGCAATCGCTGTTGGGAGCGATTGAGCTGGGCCAACACTACCTAATTGCCCGACGTTATTTGCCCCCCAACACCACACCTGGCCTGATTGTTGCAACGCACAGGTATGATGTGCGCCGGCACTCAACGTCGCGGCACGCGTAAGCGTCCAAATTTGCGAAGGCTGGTCATGATTTTGAAAATCAGCCACGCCCAATTGTCCAAATTCATTGGCACCCCAACAATATATTTGTTGGTCATACCGCACCACACAGGTATGTTGGGCACCGGCCACTACACTCAGCACACCATCAATATCTGGCGGTGCCGGATTCGGTTGATCACGTTGGAACGCAGTACCGAGTTGGCCTTCAAGGTTCCTACCCCAACACTGGAGCCGGCCTTGTTGCCACAAGGCACACATATGCGCAACCCCACCAGCCAATACATCAACAGTTACGCCTAGGTGCATCAACACAAATTCTGATTTTGTTTTTTCGGTAATAGTCGCCCCTAATTGCCCATATTGATTATCGCCACGACAGACGATTTTGGCAGCACGCAACAATACACACGTACTGTTATCGGTGGTAGTCACATCAAGTGCACCAAATAATGGAGTTTGGACAATTTGGGTGTTTTGATTAGTCATACATCCCAAATTATCATTCGCGAGCACCGCACACAATACCGAAGTATTACTGCCACGGATGCGTACAATTGCGGATGGAAACTGAATTTGCTGGGGCAAAGCGCCATTCCCCCAACACCACAAACTCCCATTAGAATCAAGCGCACAGCTTTGTTGGGCAGTCAACACGATTGCATTGGCAACGGGGATGCCTGCAATTAATACGGGGGTGACAATCGAATTACCCGCATTTCCATCAACTTGACCAACGGTATTTTCACCCCAACACCAAACTGCGCCAGCTGCAGTCAAGGCACAATTATGATTCCCGCCCGCAGCAATCGCTGTCACATCGCTCGGTAAATCGTTGATTGGATGGGCATCGATGGCACGTTGACGGGTATCGTCACCAATCTGTGCGCGGCGATTATCGCCCCAACAACGTACACCACCATCATCTTGGCGGGCACAGGTATGATTGGCACCACTGACAATTTGTACGACACGCGCGAGCCCTACGACTTGTTGTGGTACTGATTGATTGGTTTGTGGGCCATTACTGGTATTTCCTAATTGGCCAAATTGATTCCCACCCCAACAATAGACTCGGCCAATCCGCATTTGCAATGCACACGAATGCGTATCACCGAGGGCAATTGCACTTACATCAACCAGCCCACTCACATTCATTGGATTAGGATTCATAGCGAGCGCGTTCCCATCGCTACCACTACCTAATTGCCCTTGACGATTATCACCCCAGCACCTGACGAGCGCAGATTGGGTAACCACACAGATATGCCCTGTCCCACTCGCTATTGTATGAAGCTGCGTTGATTGAATCAGCACGGGTTCATCGTCTGGCAAGGCTGGCATTGGGATTATTTCTTCTCGTTGGGTTGTAATCGGCGCAACAACCGGCTTGCCACGTTGCTGCACCCGTTCAACGACCTGCACCACCACCGTCGACAGCGGCGCGGCAATCATCCCTATCACAAATAGCGTCATGACGCTATACCAAATCGGTAACAAAACACGGTTTATCATGGCATACTCTCACTATGACTCTGCGTATTTTAGCCCAGAATACACAGCAGTATCAATCAGTTTTAACAGCACAATCATTTTTTACCAAAAGTCGCCCAAAAACAGCACTGGCAACAATTAATTATCGAGCACTAACTATTAGATAAACCTTGAGGTCACCTCGTTTTGGGATTTGGGCACGAAATGGGACAATCAGACAAACAGGCCAATATTTTGGCCTATTTTAATGGTAAGGTGTGGCTACTTGTGAAATTGAAAACAAGGTGACCGTAACTTTCATTGACAGCAAAATACAGAGATGCTATAGTACAACGGATTAAGCAAATCTTAATCTTTCCGTAGACTAGATATTCATATGTAGTGGGCAGACGATATACACGCTGTGTATGCCGTTTTGGTCATGCGTGTACACAAACGTCATTCAGTACAACCGGCTGTATTGTATGAATGAAGTGTTGCAGTTACGCAACAGCATCACCATGAATTTGTATGTTAAGGAGGAACACCGATATTCTACTCGCACACTAGGCGTTAGGGAGATCACATGGAGATGGCATTTGCGTCATCACCACCGTCTTCCCGAAGCACAGTGAATGTAGGCGACAAATCAAGGATACGATTCGTTACGAACAGTTGCCGTTCATTTGGATTACTCCTACGCTAATCCACAACCAATTCCCGACACGCAAACTGATATACTCGTGACCCGTCACCGTTATCGACAACACTCCTTGTCTAGTCGCATACGTCTATTGCATGTATTTTTTCATCCGTATCCTATGCTTAACGTAATAAAGGAAAGGCATCCGCATGGTAGCCTACATTTTGGGTCGTTTACTGCGCCTGTTGATTGTTTTTTTCATCGTAACCATCGTAGCGTTTTTGTTGATGCACAATGTCCCTGGTGGACCATTTGACGAAACAAACATGCCCTTGAGCGCACAGCAGAAAGCCAATATTTTGGCGAAGTATGGACTCGATCAGCCACTGTATGTGCAATACTACAAATACATGAGTAAGGCGCTACTAGGCGATTTTGGGATTTCCTATGCCAACCCCGACAAAACAGTGATGGAAGTCATCGGCTCTGTATGGCCGAAAAGTATTCAGTTTGGTGGCTTTACGGTGATTATCGCCTTAAGTACCGGGATGTTTTTGGGGATATTGGCGGGTGTCAAACAAAACACCTGGATTGATAGCTTGGTGACATTTATTGCCACCGCAGGGATGACGATTCCGAATTTCATTATCGCCATTTGGATGATTTTGATTTTTGTGGTGCAACTAAAAATGCTCCCAATCGCCCTCGACATGGCAAACTGGGGCAATTGGAAGGCATGGATTATGCCGGTAATCGCGTTGGGACTTGGCCCGTTGGGGGTTGCAGCGCGCTTTACCCGTGGCAGTATCGCCGAAGTAATGTCTGCAGATTATATTCGGACTGCGCGTGCCAAGGGGCTATCTGAATCGATGGTTATTTGGCGTCACTCACTCAAAAACGCACTTATCCCGATTATTACTGCCCTTGGGCCGATGGTGCCAAATCTCATCACCGGGACGATTTTCGTTGAGACGATGTTCCGTATCAACGGTATTGGTAAGTTTTTTGTGACCAGTATTCAAGACCGTGATTATCCGATGATTCTGGCGTTAATGTTGTTGATTGCGTCGTTGTGGGGCATACTATACCTCTTGACAGACTTGGTTTCAACCATTATTGATCCACGTATCAAGCTTGATTAAATAGGAACAAACAAATGACGACGCCAAACACTGCTTATGTCGAACCAATGGTAGTCCGCAAGCCAGCCAACTTATGGCGCGATGCCGGGATTCGTTTCAGTCGCAACCGGTTAGCGATGGGAGCAGCAATTGTTGTATTGTTGTTCATCCTGATGGCTATTTTTGCTGATGTATTAGCACCGACGGCCTATGATTACTCAGACTTAACCAAAAGTCGACGGTTCCCCAGTGCAGAGAACCTACTGGGTACAGACAGCGTCGGGCGTGACCAATTGAGCCGCTTGATTTACGGTGCCCGGGTTTCATTGACCATCGGGTTAGCAGTACAAATCATTGCCGTGATTGTCGGTGTGACACTCGGGAGCGCGGCCGGGTTTATTGGGGGTTGGGCTGATACAATTATCATGGGTATCATCGAAGTCTTTACGGCCATCCCACAGCTCTTGTTTGCGTTGTTTTTGTTATCGATATGGGGTGGTGGGTTATTTAATTTGATTCTAGCGTTAGGGTTAATCAGCTGGATCGAGATGTGCCGGTTAACCCGGGCCCAGATCTTGTCGCTCCGCGAAAAAGAATACATCGAAGCAGCCCGGGCGATTGGCGTAACCAACACGAGTATCGCATGGCGCCATCTGCTGCCGAATGCGCTGTCACCACTGATTATTTCGTTCACCCTAGGGATTCCAGCCACGATGTTTGCCGAAGCAGGGTTGAGCTTTTTGGGTATTGGTATCAACGACCCCATCCCAAGCTGGGGCAAGATGGCCGGACAGTCGTCGTCATTCATCGAAGTGTACTGGCATTTGGGACTCTTCCCGACCGTCATGATTGCCTTGACGATGTTGAGTTTTTCGTTTGTGGGTGACGGCTTGCGGGCTGCCCTAGACCCACGGGGCAGCAAGTAGTCAGTCATGGTGCGATATCTTTCGCAACTGAAACTTCGTAATCGGTTATGAAGTATCAAAACCATGCTAGGATTATTGCATTCAGTTATATTTATATGTTAATATAATTATCACAAATGGCGCGTGTTTCATGGTCAATCTCCTCAAACGGGCGGTCCATTTGAGGATTGATATAGATGTGTTACCACATTTATCGGATTTTTACGTGAAGGAGATCACAGATGACCCAGTCACCCAAGGGTTCACGTTGGGCAATGCTACTCGTGACTACCGTGTTGCTTGCAGCATGTGGTGGTGCACCAGCAGCCGAGCCGACCGCTGCACCAGCAGCCGAGCCGACCCAAGCCCCCACCGCGGTATCAGTTATCGACCAACCCACCGCCGTACCGGAGCCCACTGCTGTACCATCAGGTGCAGGCGTAGAACTTCCCAATGGTAAAGTGTTGCCAGACGATGCTGCTCCTCTCGATCAGCAAGTCATCTACACCTACCATGACAGCACCACCACCTTCACCACCGTTGACTTCTTGGTCAGCGTGTACGAAGAGGGCGGCGCCGTTGCCAACATCCACAGCGAGCCATTGATTCGCTTGGACAACAATTTCATGCCTCAGCCAGCTGCTGCCCTTTCATGGTCATCAAATGCTGATGCCACGGAGTGGACCTTCAACCTCGACCCCAACTTGAATTGGAGTGATGGCACACCGGTGACCGCTGCCGACTATGTGACCACCTTCCAATATGCTGCCGACAAGACCCATGCATGGGACTTCGCATGGTTCTTCTCAGCACCAGGCGAAATCAAGAACTGGAACAAGGTTAACGCCGGCGAAGTACCCAACGACCAATTGGGCGTTGTGGCCAAGGACGCAAAGACCTTGGTATTCACCACCGAAACCCCAGCTCCGTTCTTCGCAGCCAAAGCACTCTACAGCACCCCATTGCAGAAAGCCGCATTCGACAAGTACGGACCGTTGTACAACAGCGATCCCAAGACTTCCGTCTCATGTGGACCTTTCATGATGGAAGAATGGGTCAAGGGCGAGCGTTTGGTATGGGTTGCAAACCCAACCTACACCGGCACCAACAAGCCATTCATCCAAAAGATTGTCGTCATGGCTGCCAAGTCTGAGACATTCTTTGCCGGTTACCGCGCAGGTGAAGTAGACTTCCTCGATGGTGGTAACATCAGTGCCACCGACGCCGAAATCATTGCTGCTGATCCAGATCTCGCATCACAGGTCCGCACCAATGCCAATGACTTCCGCACCGACTACTTGTTCTTTGACAATGCCAATCCTCCTTTCGACAACTTGAAAGTGCGTCAAGCATTCTCACACGTCATCGATCGTGATTCGTTGATTGCCAGCATCATCGGCAAGACCCAAGCCATTCCAGCTTACTCATTCTTGATGCCCGGTTTCCATGCCGAGAACTCGAAAGCGCTCTCAGGCATCCAAAACTATGACGTTGAGAAGGCCAAAGCATTGATGGCTGAAGCCGGCTACCCAGAAGGCAAGGGCTTCCCCAAGATTGAACTCTGGCTCCGCAGCGAGAACCAATCACGCCAAGATGCCGCACAAGCAATTGCTGCGTCATTGAAGCAAAACCTCGGCGTTGACATTGAAGTTTCCAACAAAGAACAAAAAGTCTTCATGGAAGCCATCAACGCCAAGCCCACCAAGGGTATGCAATTCGGTATGGTTTCATACGGTATTGACTTCTTCGACGCTTCCAACATGTTGGGCGTCTGGTCAACCGGCGGTCGCCATAACTGGAACAACGCAGACTATGACAAGATGGTTGCTGACGCATCAGCAAGCAACGACACCGCCGGCCGCTTGAAAATGTTCCAAGATGCCGAGAAGTTGTTGGTTGAAGATGTCGGTGGTATCTTCTTGTTCCACCGCGTCAACTCAGGTTTGAACAAGCCATACCTCGGTGGCGATCAACTCCAAGCCAATGCAGCCGGTTTCACCGGTATTCAATGGCCAGGGTTGTCGGCATACAGCACGGTACCTGGTTCAATCTACATCAAGAACAACGTTTCAGATTACCGCACAAAGTAAGCTGAACCATTGGGGCGAGGGCGTTGCTTCGGCAATGCCCTCGTTTTTTGTGCCAAATATACAGTACAATGAATGAAACACCCTACCGAGAAGCGACACCCATGCACATCATGCTCGTCCGCCATGGCGAAACAGCCTACAACGCTAGCGGCCACTATCAAGGCCATATGCAAATCAGCCTCAACGATACCGGCTTTGCCCAAGCCACCCGGGTCGGTGAACGGCTACGCCATCACCACTTTGCCGCCATCTATAGTAGCGACCTGCTCCGTGCCGTCCAAACCGCTACCGCCATCGCTGCCCATCACCACCAGCCTGTGGTTGAATTGGCCGGTTTCCGTGAAATCGACGTCGGCCTGTGGGAACACCTCACCGTCGCCGAAATCTCTGCCCAATTTCCTACCGACTTTGCCGCCTATCGCGCCAAACCAGGCCGGGCCATTTATACCGGTGGTGAATCATACGCCCAAATGCAAACCCGCGCCATGCACGCCCTCACCACGGTCATGCAACGCAACGACGAACACGACACCATTTGTATCGTCTGCCATGGTGGCACCATCCGATCAATCGTCTGCGCCGTGCTCAATCTCGATATCGACCACTATACCCAGATGTGGATCGATAATTGTGCCTTGACCACCGTCATCCACCAACACGGCAAATTGCGCCTCGGTAATCTCAACGATAATGCCCACGCCGAAATCCACTGAGCAGAATTAACCATGCATTATGCAGTTACTCCTCATTCGCCACGGCGAAACAGCCTATAACGTCCAAGGAATAATCTATGGTCACGCCCAAGTTCCGCTCAATGAGCGCGGACAGACACAGGCGCACCACCTAGGGCAACGACTCAAACAGCACCAAATCCGGGCCGTCTATAGTAGTGATTTGATTCGGGCAATGCATACTGCCGAAGCGATTTTGGCCCATCACCCAATCACACTCGTAACGGATGTCGGCTTGCGGGAACTTGATGTCGGTGAGTGGGAACACAAAAGTGTCCCCGATGTGCAACAACATTATGCCGAACTCTACCAACAATATTGTGCGACACCAGGTCAAATGATCTACCCAGGCGGTGAATCACATCAAATGCTCCAACACCGCGTGATGCACGTAATCAATCGTTATGTCGCCTTGCACCAAGACAACGACATCATCTGTGTGGTCTGTCATGGTGGTACAATTGCAGCTATTGTTTGTGCAGTGTTAGGACTCGACATTAATCTGCACGAACGCATCCGCATCGACAACTGTGCGATTACCACGATTACGATTACCAATGGGGTCATGCAACTTGCCTGCCTCAACGACAATACACACGCAGCATCATAGGAGAAGCGCTGATGAGTACACTCCAATTCGACCCCAATCAGCTCGGATACAACGCCGATGTCGTTGTCATCGGAGCTGGCATTTCGGGGCTTGTCGCCACATGGCGCTTGCTTCGTGAAGGCGTCGATGCCGTATTACTCGAAGCGCGCGATCGTGTGGGCGGCCGTGCCAACAGCGGCACCTTTAATGGCGAATCGTACGATTTAGGGGCGCGTTGGATTAGCCCGCACGCCAAACAGTTTCGCCAGCTTGCCCACGAATTAGGTATCCAACTTACACCACAATACAGCCAAGGGGAAAGTGCGATTCGGCTCAATGGTCGTAGTGTGCGCTTCCGCAATCGTGCACCGTGGTTCGCACCCAACGTCCAACTCGACTACCGCAGAATCATTGCCAAACTCAATCACTTGTCACGCCAACTGCAATTACAGACCGTCAAAAGTGCACTCGCCATCAAAAACTACGATCAATTTTCATTTGGGGCGTGGTTACAGCAACAGAGTAGTGCCCCTGCCACACAGAGTTTATTCCGGCTGCTCACCCATGTGCATTTCATGGCAGAGCCCAGCGAAATTTCGTTTGTGTATGTCCTCGATCAAATCCAAGCCTATCAACGCGCTGAAGTCATTTTTTCATTACGCCCAGCCCATGAGCAAGATCGCATACCAGGTGGCATGCAGCGCATAACCGAGCGCTTGGCCCAACAATTGCGCCCGCAACTCAATGTCGATACACCAGTACTGGCAATGCGCCAAGACGAAGAAAGTGTCTCGGCATATTCCCGCGGGGCCTCATTCCGGGCTCGCTATGCCATCATCGCCACGCCTCCAGCCGTGGCTGCCCAAATCTACTACGAACCGGCACTCCCCAGCAACCGCGATGCCCTCAACCAACGCGTCATCATGGGGCGGGCCATCCAAGCAGTACTCTGCTATGATTATCCCTTTTGGCGGGAAAACCAAAAATCAGGCTTTTTGATGAGTGACGACGGCCCTGCCAGCATCATCCACGACGTATCACCGACCACCAGTAGCGAAGGCGCCTTGGCCTGCGTCATCATCGGTGACAATGCCAGCCATTGGAGCGCCCAACCCCGTAGCGAACGCCTGCGCGCATTGGTGACACAACTCACTGGCTGGTTCGGCAACGAAGCACTCGCCTATCGTGGCATGATTGAACGCGATTGGAACAACGAGCGCTGGAGTCGTGGCACCGTCGGCTATATGCCCCCAGGCAGCGCCGGCTTTGTGCATGCCATTGGCACCCCCGTCGGGCGCATCCATTGGGCGAGTAGCGAAACCGCCACCCAATGGTCAGGCAGCATCGAAGGTGCCATCGAAGCCGGTGAACGCACCGCCGCCGAAGTCATCGGTCAACTCAGTAGCGCCGGATTACTCCGCCGTGATACCTAATCACCACTGTTTTTGTTTTTGATAAAAAACTGCCCTGCGGGCGCACGTCGTGAATATATCACGTGACAACAGTTCAGGGTGCGCTTGCACAAAACGCCAACATAGCGTATAGTATGCGCGGTATTTCTGTGCAAAAGCGTGGAGCTACGCATGCAACGTGGCAAACGATGCTCCGGATAGTGAAACGCACATGGATAAGTGATCTGCACAATTAGAGGAGCATGTACATGTCTAAGAAGTGGGTATACCTCTTCACCGAGGGGAATTCCACCATGCGTGATTTGCTGGGTGGTAAAGGCGCAGGGATGGGCGAAATGACGCGCACCGGCGTACCAGTTCCACCAGGATTCACCATCACCACCGAAGCCTGTAATGCCTATTATGATGGCGGCAAAAAATTGCCCGAAGGCTTGTGGGAACAAGCCCGTGTCGCAATGCTCGAAGTCGAAAAAGTCTCGGGCAAGAAATTCGGCGATGCCACCAACCCCTTGCTCGTATCCGTCCGTTCGGGTGCCCGTGAATCAATGCCCGGCATGATGGATACCGTCCTCAACCTCGGACTCAACGCCCAGACCCTCGAAGGATTAGCCAAGCAAACCGGCAATCCCCGTTTTGCCGCTGACGCCTATCGTCGCTTTGTGCAGTTGTTCGGCAAAATCGTTTTGGGTGCCGACGGCGAAAAGCTCGAGCACGTCATGAACGATGCCAAGGGCAAGAACCGCGCCGACACCGATTTGTCGGCTGCCGAATTGACCGATATTGCCAACAAATTCAAAGTACTCATCAAACAAGATACCGGCCATGACTTCCCCGAAGACCCCAACGTCCAACTTGAAATGGCCATTATGGCCGTCTTCAATTCGTGGATGGGTCGCCGCGCCATCGATTATCGCCGCATCGAAAAGATCCCCGATAACATTGGTACCGGCGTCAACGTACAAACCATGGTGTTCGGTAACATGGGCGATGACAGCGCCACCGGCGTGGCCTTTACCCGTAACCCAGCCACCGGCGAAAACGAAATGTTTGGTGAGTATTTGGTCAATGCCCAAGGTGAAGACGTGGTTGCTGGTATCCGTACCCCCAAACCCATCACCGAAATGGCCAAAGAACTTCCCAAATCATCTGCAGAGTTCTTGCAAATTGCCCGCAAACTCGAAGCTCACTACAAAGACGTCCAAGACGTTGAGTTCACCATCGAGCGCGGCAAATTGTGGATGCTCCAAACCCGCAATGGCAAGCGCACCGGCATGGCCGCCGTACGTATCGCCGTTGACTTGGTCGAAGAAGGCGTCATCGACAAGAAGACCGCCCTCAGCCGCGTCAAGCCTGAAATGCTCAACCAATTCCTGTTCCCGATTGTTGATGCCAAATCAGCCGCCGTTGCCCAAAAGCTCGCCACCGGCTTGGCTGCCGGCCCTGGTGCTGCCAGTGGTAAGGTCTGCTTTGACCCCGATCGGGCCGCTGAATGGGCCGAAAAAGGCGAAGTGGTGATTTTGGTGCGTACTGAAACCGCCCCCGAAGACTTCCACGGTATGGTCGCCGCTGCCGCGATTTTGACCGCCCGTGGTGGTTTGACCAGCCATGCCGCCGTGGTTGCCCGCCAAATGGGTAAGTGCTGCGTCTGTGGTTGTGGCGATATCGACGTCGACTATCACAAGGGTGTATTCACCGTTGGTGATGTGACCATCAAAGAAGGTGATTTCATCACCGTCGATGGCCATAGCGGTACCGTCTACAACGGCCAAATCAACACCAGCGAATCAGAAGTCATCCAAGTCATCCGTGGCATGATCAAACCTGAGCAATCAGCGTTGTACGGCTACCTCTTCAAGTTCCTCGGCTGGGCCGACGAAGTGCGCACCATGGGTGTGCGTGCCAACGCCGATACCCCCACCGATGCCCGCGTCGCCCGCATGTTTGGGGCCCAAGGCATCGGATTGTGCCGCACCGAGCACATGTTCTTCGAAGGCGACCGCATCGATGCCATCCGGCAGATGATTGTGGCGTCGTCATTGAACGAGCGCAAATCGGCCTTGGCCAAAGTCGAACCGTTGCAACAAGCCGACTTCGAAGGCTTGTTCACCGAAATGGACGGCTTCCCGGTCACCATCCGGACACTTGACCCACCCTTGCATGAGTTCTTGCCCCATGGCGATCACGAAATCGAAGCCTTGGCCGCCAAGATGGGTATCAGCGGCGAATTGCTCAAGAACAAGGTCGAAAGCTTGCGCGAATCCAACCCCATGTTGGGCTTCCGTGGCTGCCGCTTGGGTATTGAGTACCCCGAAATCACCGAAATGCAAGCCCGAGCCATCTTCCGTGCCGTCGTGGCTGTCAAGAAGCGTGGCATCACGGTATTGCCCGAAGTGATGATTCCGTTGGTCAGTGATGTCAGCGAATTGCGCATCCAAAAGGCCATCGTGGTGCGGGTCGCCCAAGAAGTCAAAGCCGAGAGCGGTATCGATTTCGAGTACATGGTTGGTACCATGCTCGAATTGCCCCGCGCCTGTGTGACTGCCGACAAAATCGCCCAAGAAGCCGAATTCTTCTCATTCGGTACCAACGACTTGACCCAGACCACCTTCGGTATGAGCCGCGACGACGCCGGGCGCTTCTTGCCCAAGTATGTCGAACAAAAGCTCTTGCCTGAAGACCCCTTCCAAGTCCTCGACCAAGAAGGCGTCGGCCAATTGGTCAAGATGGGTGTGGAACGTGGTCGGAGCACTCGCCCCGGCATGAAAACCGGTATCTGTGGCGAACACGGTGGCGAAGCAGCCAGCGTCAAGTTCTGTCACAACGCGGGGCTCAACTACGTGTCATGTAGCCCGTACCGCGTCGTCATTGCCCGTTTGGCAGCCGCCCAAGCCGTGCTTGAAGCCACCAAGTAGTCTATAACACCGAGTCGCCTTAGTCACGCAGTTGCGTGGCTGAGGCGATACCGCGAAGGACAGTCACGCAACATGCGTGACTGTCCTTTTTTTTGCAAACTGCGCGATTCCCCCCGCACGAATTACACGGTACCCCAGCTCCCTTTTTGCCACTCGGCGATAATCCGGCCGTACACCGATGCAGTGGCGGCGGCGATTGTTTCCCAGGCATAAGTGATACGAGCTTCTTCGTAGGCATTCTCGATGCGTTGTTGGGTCAAATTGGGGTAATCGAGCGTATATTGCAACCCAACCACCAGCGAATCGGCATCGCCTGTGTCTACCAAAATCCCGGTACGATTGGCATTCACCACTTCACGTAATCCACCCGTATCACAGACCACGACCGGACAGCGCAACGCCATGGCTTCGAGGGCCACAATCCCAAATGGCTCATACAACGATGGGAAGACGGCAATATCGGCACTGGCATACAAGCCATCACGTTCATCATCGGTAATGAAGCCGGCAAACGTGACAGCACTATAAACGTCGTGGGCGCGAGCGACACGTTCAAGTTCCGCACGAAATCCCCCCACACCCGCCAATACCAAGCGCGCTTCAGGATAGTTGCGGCGTAATTTTGCCAAGGCAGCAATCAGCACATGCCAGCCTTTTTCGTAGACCAAGCGTCCCACCGCATACAACAACGGGGCAGCGTAGGGTTGATAGCGCTGTCGGAAGGTTTGACGTTGGGTCGCAGTATCAAACGGGAGCAGCGGCATGACCACCCCGTTGGGAATCATGTCAATTTTGTCGAGTGGCAAACTAAAATCTTGCATCAGTTGCGTCACCATAAAATGTGAGCACACCACTACCCGCCACGCTTCGTAAGTCAAACGCCATTCAATTGCATCAATCGCCGCTGATTCTGGGGATGAGATATCACCATGGCGCCGGCCACGCTCACTGGCATGGATGGTCGCCACCAATGGACGGCGGTAGTGGTGTTTGAGGGCAATCGCCACATCGGCCAGCAACCAATCGTGGACATGAATAATATCAAAGCCTCCCATTGTCTGCCAGATGTGATGGGCAGCTTGGAGGAATGTGACGGTGGCGTCGCTTACCCGGGTCACGATATCGGCGGCCCGTTCGTTGAGCGGCACCCGAATAACCTGCAGATTGGGGGCAACCGTGTGTTGTTGTGCGGCCCCCGCAGACCAGAGGGTCAAGATGGTTAATTCGATTCCTTGGGATGCCAGACGTGGGGCAATGTCAGCTACGTGGCGACCGAGCCCACCCACCATGTGTGGGGGGTATTCCCACGATATCATCAAAATACGCATACGGGAATTCCTTTTGTTAGTGCCTCTTATTATAGCAATCTTCCGCTGTTTTTTCAAAAAATTCACGATAATCATGCATATTTATCACAATATTCACCAAAAACCTCATATCACACTCGTCAATCACCTGTTTTCACCGCATATGATGACAACTGCCAAGCAGAGCACAAAATGGTACAATAGCAATTATGAATACAACGACGACGTCATCTGCACGAGTTACGGCGGCGATTGCCCTCACATTGGGGATTATTGTCATCGCATCGGCTTCAATATTAATTCGTTTCGCTCAAGCTGACAATATCCCTTCATTGGTGATTGCTGCGGCCCGGCTTGGAATCTCGGCGAGCATCTTGAGCCTGATTGTAGTGTGGCGACGCCAGATTTGGACGGCAACGATTACACCCCGTCATGCGGGATTAGCAATAATTTCGGGAATTTGTTTGGCGATACACTTTGCCACCTGGATCCAATCACTCGAACACACCACCGTCGCCTCGTCGGCGGCACTGGTCGCCACCACACCGCTGTGGGTCGGCTTGGCAGCCCGGTTTTTGCTGAAAGAATCACTCAATCGCTGGCGCATCATTGGCATGGCATTGACCATCGCTGGGTCAGTGCTCATCGCCGTCAGCGATCACCAACAGACCAGCGCCAGCAACCCGTGGCTCGGCAATGGTTTAGCACTAATCGGCGCCATCAGTGGCTCAGCCTATTTTTTGGTGGGGCGCAGTTTGCGCAACGATATTCCCTTGCTCCAATACATCTGGATGACCTATGGCAGTGCCGCTGTCGTACTCCTGACTGCCAGCATTGCAGTGGGCAATCACACCCTCCCAAGCACGCCCACCGCATGGCTCATCCTCGCTGGGCTGGCCATCGGCCCACAACTACTCGGTCATACTTCGATTAATTACGCCATGCGCCATCTGTCGGCCTTACTCGTCACCATTGCCTTGCTCGGTGAACCACTCGGGTCTGCGATCTTGGCTTTCTTTTTGTTTCACGAACATATCGCGCCCTTACAACTTATGGGGCTGATTGGGTTGTTAGTAGGGATTGGTGCCACTGCATTTGGCGAAACACGCGAGGGAGTCACCACATGAGCGACCCGTTATTACATCTCGATAACTTTGCTACCATCGATTTATTACGGCAAGCCCGCACTGGCATGCCCGAAGTCATCTATGCCGCCAGCAAAACACCCGCCCAAACAGTGGCTATCGCTGACGGTATCCTGGCCCACCACGGCCGCGTCTTGATTAGTCGCCCCGATACCGTCACCGTCGAATTGCTACTAACCCACTTCCACGACGCTATCATCATCCGTGGCACCGCCGATCGCATCATCACCATCGCCCGCCACCATAGCCAATTACCTACGCCCGGTGGTGAAGTAGGGATTATTGCCGCTGGCACCAGCGATTTGCCGGCCGCCGACGAAGCCGCTGCGGTGTGCCGTGAACTGGGCTGCAACATCCACCGCGTCACCGATGTGGGGGTGGCTGGGCTCCATCGCTTGTTTGAGCCATTACGTCAACTCCTCCTCGTACCCGTCGATGTCATCATCGTCGCCGCCGGCATGGATGGCGCGTTGCCGTCGGTTGTCACCGGGCTCGTCGATATGCCCGTAATTGGGCTTCCCACAGCCGTGGGCTATGGCTTTGGTGGCGCCGGCCACGCTGCCCTTGGCACCATGCTCCAGAGCTGCGCCCCTGGTATTACCGTGGTCAATATCGACAATGGTATCGGTGCTGGTGCTGCCGCCGCCCGGATTGCCCGTAAGTTATTTTTGGCACGTACAAAAGGAACCACATCATGACCACACCAACCCTTGCGGACAAATACGCCAATCTGCAACAACTCTTCCGTGATATGGGCAGCGTAATGGTGGCCTTCTCGGGAGGCGTCGATAGCACTCTGCTCCTCAAAGCCGCCTATGACACCCTCGGCGACAAGTGTGTCGCCGGCACTGCCGACTCCGAGACCTACCCCCGCGAAGAATTAGGCCAAGCCAAAGAACTGGCTCAATTCATCGGCGCCCGCCATATCGTCGTCACCACCCGTGAACTCGAACTCGACGGCTATGCCCGCAACGACACCGACCGCTGCTATTTCTGCAAAAAAACCTTGTTTACCGAGCTCGAACCGGTCGCCAAAGAACTAGGGATTGGCACCATCGTCTATGGCGCCATGGCCGACGACGTCGGTACCCACCGCCCTGGCCACCAAGCCGCCACCGAATTCAACGTACGGAGCCCGTTGCTGGAAGTAGGGCTTGGCAAAGCCGAAATCCGCGTGCTCGCCAAAAACTTCGGCTTGTCGAATTGGAACAAACCCTCATACGCCTGTTTGTCGTCACGCATTCAATACGGCGAACGGGTCACCGCCGACAAATTGCGGGTCCTCGACGAAGCCGAGCGCTTCATGCGCGGCCTCGGATTTTTGCAATTCCGGGTGCGCCATCACGACACCATCGCCCGCATCGAAGTCACCGCCGATCAATTCACATTGGCACTCGAGCACCGCGACGCCATGACGGCCAAACTCAAAGAACTCGGCTATAAATTTGTGACCCTCGATTTGGCTGGCTACCGCTCGGGCAGCATGAACGACCTCAAAGCACCCAAGGCCCAAGAGATTTTGTTGATATAGACGCACCCATGCCACACAGA
>CAISXI010000234.1 GCA_903889425.1 uncultured Roseiflexaceae bacterium
CTTTATTGCCTTTGTGAGTAGTCCCAACGCCCGCGATTTGGATATCGAAGCCAATCCATTGCCGACACCACCCACGCCGTTTATCGCCGAGCAGCAAAAAGCACTCCTCGCCCATCTCGCTGGTCAAGATGTAGACCCACGGGTCATGAGCGAATTGCCCTTCCGCTCCGGCACCGATTACATCGATGGTCGGCGTGGCCATATTTATATCGTCGAGGTCGCCAAAGGCGCCAGCTCGGTGCGGCGGGTCACCAACGACGAGCGCGATTATTTCGCACCGGTCTGGAATAGCGACGGCCAGTCGCTGTGGTCAGTCGCCAAACGCGATGTCACCTCGACCAGCTATTTTGTGGGACGGTGCTTGGTGCAGATTCCGCTTGATGAAAAAAATATCTTGGCGCCAGCGGTGAATGATCAGGCGCCGTGGTCGATTGCCAGTGCGGTGCAGATATCCCCCGATGGCCAATGGCTGGCCGCCACGGCGAGTCGCTACGATGCGCCGTTTTATGGTGGGTCCACCCTGCTGGTGCGCCCCACCACTGGTGATGAGTGGAGTCCCCTCGATTGCCACGACACCACCATCGCTGAATGGTCGTGGTTACCCGATAGCCGTGGGATCGCCTATGTGGCCGAATGGCATGGGCGGGGCACACTCAATACCGTGGCCATTGGCGACGCTACCCCACTGGTGCTGGCCCAACCAACAATTGACGCCGGCATGGTGATTGCTGATTTCGCCGTAAATCAGGCGGGCGAGGTAGCCTATAGTGTGGGCGGCCCGCAATACCCGTGTGAACTGTGGCTGGCCACGGCTAGCGGTGTTAGCCAACTCAGCCAGCTCTATACCGAGCTGTTGACTCAGCGCTTGACGGTGGCGTTTGACGAAATCTGGTACCCCTCGCACGACGGTGCCATGGTGCAAGGCTGGTTGCTTGCACCGCCATTGATCGAACCCGACCAACAATACGGTCTGATTTTGCACATCCATGGTGGTCCCCACGCCATGTGGAGCCCAGGCACGCGGGCCATGTGGCTCGAATGGCAAGCCACGGCGGCGGCGGGATTCTTTGTCTTCTTTTGTAATCCTCGTGGCTCCGAAGGATATGGCGCGGCCTGGCAAGCAGGCACCAAAGCCAGCTGGGGCGTGGCCGACCAACCCGATTTTGAAGCAGGAATTGATGCGGTACTCGCCAAGGGCTTGCCGATTGACCCAGCTCGGGTGGGGGTCACCGGCGGCTCGTATGGTGGCTTTATGACCACATGGTTGATTGGGCATAGTCAACGCTTTGCGGCCGCAGTGTCGGCTCGCGGCGTCTATAACCTCATCACCGAGCATAGTATGAGCGATGCCTACGAGCTGGTGGAATACTCGTTTGACATGGTACCGTGGCGCGATGCTGCCGCCTTGTGGCAGGCCTCGCCGATTGCGGCAGTGGCAGAGATGACGGCACCGCTGTTGATTTTGCATAGCGAGCTGGACTTCCGGGTGCCGATTGGTGAAGCCGAGCAACTATATACCATGTTGCGTCGTCTTGGACGTACTGTAGAGTTTGTCCGTTACCCTCGCGAAGGGCATGAATTGACCCGGAGCGGTGAGCCATTGCACCAAATGGACCACATGCGCCGTACCATTGACTGGTTTATTCGTTTTTTGCAAAAGTGAGCCGTGCCAATGACTGACCTGACCACTACCCACGCCACCCAAATCCGTACCCGCACCATGGCGCTGCTTGATGCGACCTTGGCGTTGTGCGACGACATCTACCAAGGGCGCCGTGATGTGCCCGAGCGGGTGATTGTGGCGCAAACCCGCGCCCATCTCGAAGATTTGTTTTTGGTGGTGGTGGCTGGCGAATTCAACGCTGGTAAATCGAGCTTGATTAATGCCATTGTGGGTAGTGAAGTCATGACCGAAGGCGCCACCCCCACCACCGATGCCGTCACGATGTTGCGCTACGCCCCCGAGGCGATGGCGATTTCACAACAACCAGGCTGGGTGGTGCGGGCCCTGCCGGTGGCACTGTTGCAACGGATGTCGATTGTCGATACCCCAGGCACCAATGCGGTGTTGCGTCACCATGAAGTCCTCACCCGCGAAATAGTACCCCGCGCTGATGTGGTGGTGTTTGTCACCTCAGCCGACCGACCGTTTAGCGAAACCGAGCGGGCTTTTTTGGCGATGCTCCACGAATGGCAACGCAAAGTCATCTTGGTGGTCAACAAAATTGATCTTTTGAACCCCCAAGAATCACAAGATGTCTTGAATTTTGTGCGTGAGCAAGCCACGGCGCTGTTTGGTACCACGCCGATGATTTTGCCCGTATCTGCGCGCAAAGCGCGGGCTGCGACTGCTGAGGCGTATGCGGCGAGTGGGTTTGCGCCGCTGATGAGCTACCTCAACGAGCGCCTCGACGATCGTACCCGCCTGCGTATCCGCCTCGAATCACCGTTGGGCGTAGCCACCCAAACCCACGCCCATGTGGCCCAAATCGTCCAAACCCAACGAGCCGTGGTCAACGATGATGCCCAAGCAGTCCAGCACCTTGATGCCCAAATGGTGCAGTTCGCCAACGACATGCGTCGCGACGTGGCCGGTCACCGCGCCGCGGTGGCGGCAGCATTGAGCGATGCCGAAGTGCGCGGCATGCAGTTTTTTGATGACCAAATCCGCATCATGAACATCCATCGTTTGATTCGAGGCAATGCCTTGCAAGTGGCCTTCGAGCAAGAAGTGGCCGTTGATTTGGCGACAGCCATCGAAACGCACACCCAGGCTATGGTTGATTGGATGATTGAACGCAACCTGCAATTGTGGCAAGGGGTGGTTGATTATTTGCGCCGGCGCCCTATATCCTCAGACCAGATGGTCGGCGAGGTCGGCGCCACATTCCAGTACAATCGCCAAGCCTTGATTCGTGACATCGTCAGCCAAGCAGGCCGGATTGTGGCCAGTTACGACCGCAACGCCGAAGCCACCCAAATTGCCCTCGAATTGCGTGAGGCGATTGCCACCACTGCCGTGGTGCAAGTAGGGGCATTGGGGTTGGGTGCATTGATTGCGACGTTGCTTAAAGGGGCTGTTTTTGATACGACGGGAATTGTGGCGGCCAGTGTGATTGCCATCGCCGGCCTGTACGTCATCCCCAATCGCCGCGCCGCCCTCAAACGCCAGCTCCACGAACGCTTGAGCGATGTGCGTACCCGCCTCGTCACCACCATCGACCATCAATTTGACCAAGAGCTCGAACGGATGCTCGAGCGTATGCGCCAATCCGTCGGCCCCTATACGCGCTTGGTGGCAAGTGAAGTGCAACGCCTCGAAAAAATCGAAGAAAATATGACTACAATCAATGATGATATTGCGTCAATACGAGCTGAAATTGAAAATCTATTTAATAGTTAATAGCCACAAAAATCACCCTCCATGCACTACTGCATGGAGGGTGGTTTTTTATTAGCCGACGCGGGCGACGATTTTTTCGGCCAGGGTGGCGACGATGCCCTCGGGGTAAGGATAGGTCAACATCAAAATAATATGGGTCATACCGGCATCGACGAGGGGTTGCAAGGTGGCCACGGTGGCATCGATATCGGCATAGTTGACCCGTACTTGGGTCGATGATTCGATCTGGGCGGGGTCACGGCCGACCACGGCACAATGTTCGTGCAGGATTTGCAGTTTGCGCTGGTATTCTTCAACCGAAGCCGGCATCGAATTCCAGACATCGGCGTATTGGGCAACCACCCGCAGGGTGAGTTGCTCGCCGGCGCCACCAATCACGAAGGGCGGGTAGGGTTTTTGGATGGGCTTGGGTTCACAGCGGGCATCGTTGAGTTGGTAGTAGCGCCCGTCAAAGTCGGTGAGTGGTTGGGTAAATAGGCGTTTGGTGATTTCGCAGGCTTCACCGAGGCGACGGATGCGCTC
>CAISXI010000235.1 GCA_903889425.1 uncultured Roseiflexaceae bacterium
CAATTTATGAGTGATGAATTCAACTGGAAGTGGATCCAAGACAAGGGTACATATCCCTACAATCCATCAGCCGGTGGTCGTTCCAATCGCATCAACGACGCCAGCACCCGCCAATACGAATCAATCTATGATATTTCCAAATCAAAACGCGACGCAGCATTGATTTCGCTCAAGAGTGCCCAAATCGGTTATGACCAAGCCGTCCAAGCCGAACAAGTAGGGATTGACGCCGCCCAACAACAAGTTTCCCAAGCAGAATTAGCGCTCAAACGCCTTACCAAACCGCTTGGCAAAGATCGCGCAGCCATCGAAGCAGCCTTGGCCATCGCCCAAGCTGCCGTCAATCGCCTCACCGTCCAACGCGCTCAAGCCGAAGCAGGCGTTGCCCAAGCCGAAGCATCATTGACACTGGCCAATCTCAATCGCCAGCGTGCCGAAATCCGTGCGCCGTTTGATGGTGTCGTATCATTCATCAATATCAGCGTCGGTGACCCGGCCAATCTGGCAGGACGGGCACCAGTACAACTTATTGATGCCGTCAATCTGCAAGCCGAAGTCATGATTAGTGATGTTGACATCGGTGGGGTTGCCCTCAATCAAGGTGCGACGGTCACTGTAGATGCAATGCCCGGCAAACAATACCCCGGTGTGGTCACGTTTATCTCACCCGTTGCCACGGTCGTTGGCAATGCCCGCTTGTACACCGTCCACGTCAAACTCACCGATATTGTCGGGTTGCGGGCTGGGATGAGTGCCCGCATAGCGCTCATCGGCAATTAATCCCCTACGCTACCGTATTGGGATCAATACAATAACGCCACCAATCGCCCCATACCCCGTCAAGCATGGCGGGTGTATGGGGTAAATGTTGGAACCACCATACATGATGGGCCCGCATGTCGCCATTACCCCACTCGCGACAATCGACGAGGCGCGCCGGGGCAGCCTGGCTGGCTGGGAAGTCACGCCAACGATCACACGTCGACCATACCTGCTGGCGACTCCCCCATTCGTAATCAGTACGACTATTGGGTGCAAAATGGACATTGCCACAAGCCGCAGCCTGAGGATGCGTACGCTCATATTGGCAAAATTCTTGCCAGAGATTACGGCTCTGTGGTCGGCGAGCATAGACCTGTTGCATGATAGACTCGACCCGATGCCCGAAGTTTTCGAGCATACACCCCACGTCACGTTCGTAATTAAATCCCATCATCACAAAACGCTTAGCGGCGGCTGGGGAATCGATGGCCGGGGCATTACACCAAAACGCCCCCGGACCAACCATAATTGATTCATATTCACCTGCATAGGGCGGTGAAAAAAACCATACCTCATCGAATTCATCACGTTGCACGCGTCCATACAAATCAAACGTAGCAATTCGGGCCTGATAATCGAGTCCATCGGGTTGGTGCATGCGCCCTTGGCGCCAGCTACTGATGTACTGTGGCGTATCATACTGGAAACCATCGATTTTGACGGGGAACCAAGGCGCATCGATGATGTTGACCACCTGATACTGCACCGCACCATGACTCGCCGTATAGATATCCGCAATATACTGCTGGGCCAGCTGGCGTGGGTCATTCCATCCATAATATTGGTGAAGTCGTTGCGTTGAAGTGACCAGTGGATCATGGACAATCATGAGTACCCGTGGTGTGAAGCGTAATTGATTACGAGATTGTGTCATGTGACCCCTTTTTTCTGTTTGAACTCGATGTATTTAATGGTATAATACTAGCGCAGTTTGTGTTATACATGTACTAATTTTGGATTATTCCGTTTTTGTGGAATAACATTCCTCTGCCGTATCTGGGTGAGCACCTATACGGTCCCCTCAGCTCGTGACGAGTAGCCTCACATGTGCGCCATGCACGACCCGAATCACACATGGAGTCTTGCTGATTACCGCTGAACATACCCCCGTTATACCGCGTCATGATGTGCGATGCATCACACGCAATAAAATCAAGGAGTTTGGTGTGCCACGTATCCGTAGCAAATTACCCACCGCAGCGACATCTGTCCCTGCCACACCCGCCCCCACCCCCGTGCCAGCCCCCACACTGAGCGACACACAAAGTTTCGAATACGAAACCCCCAAACAAGCAGCAGTGCGTTCGATTCCTGTCACACCAGCCGCCCCCCCCATCCCCATCACCAACGATCCGCGACCAGCCTTAGCCACCGAATTCAGTGGCATGACCATCCAAGAGCTCCGCGATATGGCCAAGGCCAGCGGAATCTCGTTTAGTAATAATATCAAAAAACAAGAACTGATCGCATTGCTGCTGCAAACGCCACTTGCAACCGAAGAAGTCGTGGCGACAAATATCAGTAGTGAAGGTGTGCTCGAAATCGTCTCCGATGGGTTTGGCTTCTTGCGTGGCGAACGCATGCTGGCCAGTCCAAACGATGTCTATGTGTCACAATCACAAATTCGGCGCTTTGCCTTGCGCACCGGTGACAAAATCATCGGCCAAGTGCGCCCTCCCAAAGAAAACGAACGCTATCTCTCGCTGTTGCGCGTCGAATTCATCAATGGCATCGACCCCGAAACAGCCCGCAAGCGCCCGTCGGCCGACCAACTCGTGCCCATTTTCCCGAATGTCCAAATCAAACTCGAAACCGACCCCAATCTGCTATCGACGCGCCTCGTCGATTTGGTGGCACCCGTGGGTCGTGGCCAACGTGGCTTGATTGTATCGCCCCCCAAGGCCGGCAAAACCCTACTGCTCAAAGCCATCGCCAATGGCATCGCCATCAATCATCCCGACATTCATTTGATGGTGTTGCTGATTGGCGAACGTCCCGAAGAAGTCACCGACATGCGCCGCTCGGTGCAAGGCGAAGTCATCTCGAGTACCTTCGATGAACCCGTCGAGGATCACGTCAAAGTGGCCGAGATGACCCTCGAGCGCGCCAAACGCCTCGTCGAAATCGGCCAAGACGTCGTCATCCTGATGGATTCGATTACCCGCCTAGCCCGCGCCTACAACCTCGAAATCCCCCCCAGCGGGCGTACTTTGTCTGGCGGTATCGACCCTATCGCCCTCTACCCTCCCAAACGCTTTTTTGGTGCCGCCCGCAACATCGAAAACGGCGGCTCACTCACCATTATCGCCACTTGTTTGGTCGATACCGGTAGCCGCATGGACGACGTCATCTACGAAGAATTCAAAGGAACTGGCAACCTTGAACTCCACCTCGACCGTAAATTGGCCGAGAAGCGCGTTTTCCCTGCCATCGACATTACCCGCAGTGGCACCCGCCGCGAAGAACTCTTGCTGGGACCCGAGGTCATCAAGCAAGTCTGGACAATGCGCCGCATGGTGACGATGCTAGGCGAAAACGAAGGCACCGAACTGGTGCTCGCCCGGATGGCCAAAACCCGCACCAACGCCGATTTCCTTTTGTCCCTTGCCAAACCAAGTTAATCGATAGTAAACGACCACCCTGTTGAAACAACGGGGTGGTTTTTTGTGCCATAACCAAATCCATCACACTCACTGATACGAGATGAAGCAACATCACCCACTATTCAGCACTAGTGAATTATTCGTTCAGTCATCTATCAGTCATTTATCGGCACAAATCCCAAAGCGTACACGTCAACATGGTACAATAATGCTGAGTTTTTGTATGAGATGTGGTGTCTACAATGTCGTTACTTGACCGTTTTGAAACATTCATGGAACAAATCGTCGAGACATCGATGGCACGATTTTTCAAAAGTCCCCTCGATGTCGCCCTGCTCACACGGCGACTCGAACGTGCCATGGAATCCAATCAAATCGCAAATTCTAGTGGCGTAGTGGTTGTACCAGACACCTATCGACTTTTTTTGCACCCCAACGATTTTGATACATATCGCAAACGCCATCTCCGCATCGAGCAAGAGTTGGCGACCTATTTGACTGAACTTGCCCGCAATCGTAGCTTTACCACCCACAAAGCGATTACGGTATTGCTTGCAAGCGACCCCAATGTACCACGCAGCGTGATACGTATCGACAACAATACCAACAACCAAATTTCTCCTAATGATTCGACAGTCGATATGGACACTATTGTGCTCGATGATCACAATCCTACTATCGTCAATACCCAACCCGAACGCTACCCCACCCGCCATCAACACGTATTGGTTGTTTCGACCGACAACATCGTCGAACATATCCCCGTCACCCAAACATTGATTACCATCGGGCGGGCACCGGGCAACAATATCATCCTGCAAGACCACCAAGTATCGCGCCATCATGCCAAAATCAGCTACAATGCCCAACGTTTTGCCATCACTGATTTGGCATCGCGCAATGGCACATTTGTCAACGGGACGCAATTAACCAGCGAGCCTCACATCATCACCGTCGAAAAAGACGTCATTACCATTTCAAATTACACCTTGCACATCCAAGTGGTGACGCATGAATGACATTGCCAATCTCTCACTCGAATTCATCGTCTGGATTTTGCGTGTTGCCTTGGTAGGACTGATTTATCTGTTCGTATGGCGCATTTTCCGCACCATGATTCGTGGCGACCAAAACATGCCGGTCTTTGTGGGCACGAATGCCTTTCTCATATTGCAACGCCCTGGCGCCACCCTGCTCCCCCGCAACAAAGTCTACGAAATCTACGACAATAGCGTGCTTGGCCGCAAAAGCGATTGTGCGGTCATCCTCAACGACCCACTGATTTCAGATCATCACGCCATCATTACCAAACAACACACTGTATGGCGCCTGCGTGATTTGGGAAGTACCAACAAAACCTACATCAACGGTCTGCAAGTCAATTCCGAAACCGCGCTCACCGATGGCGATATTATTGCGATCGGGCGCGTCGAATTACGCCTGCACCTTGTAGAAAGAAGCAAATGAGCCTGCTCCCATTCCGCCTCGTGCGCCGCTACGAAAGCCGCCTGTGGGGCGGGAATCAGCTCGCAACCTGGCTCAATCTGACCGATGCTCCCACATCCCTCGCCGAAACCTGGGAAGTCTATAACGACAACCTCATCAGCGACGGCGCCCTTGCCGGCCAAACCCTCCGTCAGGCGGTAATAACCCACGGCGCTGATTTGGTGGGGGCCCGTTCGCTCCAGCGCTACGGCTACGAATTCCCGTTGTTGGCTAAATTTATCGACGCCAATCAACCACTTTCGGTGCAAGTCCACCCCGATGATGCCTACGCCCACCGCTACGAAGCCGCTAGCGGTTTCCACGGCAAAACCGAAGCGTGGCATATCATTGCCACTTCCGGTCACAACGATGTCATCCACGGCCTGACCAATGCCATCAGCCGTGACGACTACGCCCACGCCATCGCCACCAATACCCTCGAACCACTGCTCCGCCATATTCCCGTCACTGCCGGCGATACGGTGTTTGTGCCCGCCGGTACGATTCATGCCATCAATGCGGGGATTTTGTTGTTCGAAATCCAACAAACCTCTGATTTGACCTACCGCGTCTATGATTACGCCCGCCGTGACGCCAACGGTACACTCCGCGAGCTGCATATCCCCCAGGCCATTGCCGTCTCACACACCGGCGACCCCCTATCAGCAATTACCACGCCGGTGGTACGTGGCCCGGGTCACGTCGAGCTGGTTCGATCTGATTTTTTTGTAATGGAAAAAATCAGCGCCGCCACCACCAGCACCTGGCAGCGCCCCGCCGACTCATTCCAAATCATTACCGTGCTTGATGGCGCTGCTACACTCAACGTAGCGGATCAACACTATGCATTACACTGCGGTGATTCCCTCGTCATCCCCGCCTGCACTCCCGAATACACTGTCACCCCCCAGCCCCACGCCAGCTGGCTACGGTGCTGGGTACCCGAGGCCTAACGAGCAGCTGCAGATTTACCGCTCGTGCCATTATCATGTTGGCATTTTGGCAGTACAATACGCAAACTCGCTATACCGAAAGGGTGAACCCAATGGCACCACTCCGCTGGGGCATCAAAACTGCTCCGCAACACACCACCTACGAAGCTATGCGGAACGTCTGGCTAGAAGCCGACCAAAATCCGGTCTTTGAACATGCCTGGCTCTTCGATCATTTCGCCCCCATCCAAGGCAGCCTCGATGGTCCCTGCTTTGAAGGCTGGACGTTGTTGTCGGCCTTGGCCGCCCAGACCCAGCGCATACGCATCGGCTTGATGGTGGCAGGCAACACCTACCGCCACCCCGCCGTGCATGCCCATATGGCCGCCACCGTCGACGTTATCTCGGGTGGGCGCCTCGACTTTGGCGTAGGGGCCGGCTGGAACGAATACGAGCACGCCAGCATGGGATTGCCGCTCTATGCCCCCG
>CAISXI010000236.1 GCA_903889425.1 uncultured Roseiflexaceae bacterium
CGAGCCAAGCGTACCCGATTGCTGGTATCAACCTGCATCCAGTGCGCCCATACCGCATCATCGGTGCGCTGGGTTTCAACAGTCGTATCGTGAGTCGAATTATAATTACGTGCCTCCGTTGTGACGGCATTACCATTGGCTGTAATCGTTGTAACCACATCAACATGAATCGAGTCGTCGGTGATGCTAATCACCGGTTTGGGGAAGGCAGCTACCATGGGATGGCGACCAGGGTTTTTGACATAGCCTGGCATGTCGATATTGGTGCCCACCGTGCGTCCAAATAATTCTTGAGCATCATTGTATTTATCAAAATCCGAAGAGGCGCGATTGGGATTCAACCCCAACAGCATTTCTACGGCATTTGGAACACCATCGCCGTCGGTATCAATACAATCACCCACATTGATACTACTTGCCAAATAAGGAATCGAGCCACTATTGGTCTCACGGCGATTTGCCATCCAATCACGCACCCGTTGCACTTGGACGCCATCTTTTACCCCCGTACTGTTGGTATAGGCGTTGTTGGGATTGAGACACCAGATAGCTTCTTCATCATCGCTCAAACCGTCATTATCGCTATCAGTCGCCGTTGCTGTGACGATTGACTGGGTGAGTGCTGGAGTCATCGTCGTCGCCCACACCCGCAATGACGATACAGTAGTCATGCCGTGCAATGCAAGTGCACGCGCCGTGGTAACGGTACGTGGTTGCACCACAAGTGGGGTGACCACACCACGCATTGATTCGATTGACAGCAAATGCGTTGGCTCATAGCCATCAGCTGCCAACCATGCGATTTGGAGCATATCAACCAGCACCGTAGCCTGCGTGGCTTGGGAACTGATAATCGGAATTTTTGCCTTGGTGAGTTGTGTGCGGGCATATGCCGTTGTGATCCGAATATCGGCACGATACAACGATTGGAAGGGTGTATTGTGAGGTTGCGTCACTTTCGGCGTGGCGGCTTGGGCCGGTAATGGTGACACAATATTCCATACAACGGCACACAATACAATATATGTCCACAAACGATGTGTTGACCACATGGCAACCTCACAAAGTAGATTAATTTTCTAATTATATCACGTATAACGTAAATTGCAGTGTTGTAAAATATTTATTCGTACTAATTTAGTCTATTTCTGTTTAATCCTCCCGAGACGGTATATACCGATCTCGGGGATAGTGCTCCAGTATCATCTACGGATTCAGCGCCGTGCCTTTGGCGCGATATTCGACAATGTAGTGGCGCATTTTTTCGCGGAAGTAGGGGTCGCTAATCACCGCATCACACGGGTAATTATTGCCACCAATCCAGCCGCCCCGGACCATATAGCCAAGACAACGCTCAGTGACCGGATTATCAGGTTGGCCGGTGTGCCACAAAAACAAATTGCGATTGACGGCACTGTTTTTGGCGGCACCGACCGCCCAGCGGAATTGACGTTGGGCATTGATGTCATGTCCCCCCAGCCAGGCCCCGTTACCGTCGAGCCAAGGCATTCGATTGAGCATCATGGTGCGCACACAATAATCTTCGCCGCCCACCGTGATAGTAGCCAAGTTCCCTTTGACCCCTTTGTATTGCCGGTTAGCGGCAAAATTCACCGCCTCTGCCCAACGCAAATTTTGCCAATGCTTGACCAGCTCAAAGCGATGCGCCACCCCGTCACGGCCACGCCAAAAACAACCGGTATTGGGGTTGAATTGCACTATCGGGGCGACGGCGAGTGATGTATCGGCATGGATGACCGTACTCAACAGCAACGCCAATAACCAACAGGTTGCAATGCGCATGATGATTTTCATAAAAAATTCCTTCACCCAAACACGAATGTCATCACAAATGTAAATGTAATCACTATAACCGTTATCACGACAATTCTATCATACGCCGAATTTCGTCAAGATCAACGCTCGCCATCTGATGACTGTCAAAACGCCGAAACCACGTCGCTTGGCGACGGGCAAAGGCGTGGGTATTGAATTTAATCCGTTCGACTACGGTGAACAAAAACTATTGCCAGCATCTTCCCCGTAGCATCATTTCATCGGGGTCGGTCACAATATATGCATACAACTACAGTGGCATACTCATGCGATACAATGATTGATAACGATCCTCACACAAAGAGCACAGAAAACGTAGAGAACTAGACAATCCGCCATGTGTAATAACTCTTGGATAAGATTTGATTAAGGCGAGCTGAGTAATTCGTTGCCAAAACTAGTATATTCCACAATATATGGTGCGCTGTTACATGGTACATCATACCAACCGATAGTATTTTCTTTACCATTGTGGGCGATTACACAATCTTCTTCAACACTACCGAAGCCATTATTGGGTTCACCAGAACGCCAATTCGCATACCCCATTGTGGTTTCTGCTTCAGGGCCAGTTACCCACATCCACGTCCCCTCTTGAACAATATCTTGGGCGCCGATGTAAAAAACCCCATACGTACTTGATTGTGTCATCTTGACCAAACAGTCCATCTCAAGTTGTGAAGTAATAGTCACCATGTAGCCTGGCACACCGTTACGTGTAAACGTCTGTGCTTGAGAGACAGCCGTACTAAACAAAGTACTTGGTTTGATCTCGTAATAGTGTTCAAGCCCACTCGCATCGCGCCAATAACACCCATTAAGTGAATTGGGGGTTGGTATAGGAGTCATAGTTAAGGTAGATGTGGGTGTTGGCGTAGATGTGGGCGTTGGCGTAGATGTGGGCGTTGGGGTTAATGATGCAGTCGGAGTGTCATCTAGTGGTAGATACAAACTATTAATAGTAAATGCTCCCCATTTAACTACTTCACCGTTTGAAATTGCGACACTCATATTTCCGTTAGCAGTGATAGATTCGACATTACGCAACCATGATGGAATATCAGTCTGACCAAACCGATTATCACCCCAAACTACTACAGTTCCATCAGATTTGAGGGCAAGACTGTGATACGAACCAGCTGCAATTGCAACAACATTATTAAGACCTTGTGGAATATTTAATTGACCATAGCTATTGTTACCCCATGCAACTACGGTACCATTTGCACGTAATCCAAGGCTATGGCATGCCCCTGCTGATATTGCTACAATATCTACAACTGATGCAGGAACACTTAATTGATTACATGAGTTGCCACCCCACGATACGACGGTTCCATCAGACCTTAGTGCAAGGTTATGGGATGTACCTGCAGATACACCAAATACATCGCTCAATGTGTTTGGGATGAGAAGTAACGATGATGTCGGTGAGATACTTTCTTTCCATGCATCAATTTTTTTCGCAGCTGTTACTGCAAGATTTACTGCACCAGATGATATTGAAGTAATATCAAATCCTCGTTCTACCCATACTCCCGATATTCTCATGTATAAATCACCATTGCGCTTTAATGCCATAGAATTACCGGCAATCTGGACAACATCTGTGAGTTCTATTCCACCGGCTTCATTATAAACTGTGCCATATGACGAAAGAACGAGACATGTGCCGTTACATGATACCTGTTTGCTCTTAAATGGTATCGTTGTTTTTTCTTGTGTAGGTGTAAACAACGGTGTGCTAGTCTTCGTTATTGAAACCGTGCGTGTCATTGATTGCGTAGGCGAAACACTCGGTGTATGTGTTGGCGTCAGTGTTTGGATACTAGGACAATTACGTAAACAGAATGCTACGTAATGTTTCATACCACTGCGGGTGTTTACAATTAATTCGGGACCATCCGTAATAGTATTTTGAAGTTCAGAAGATCGAGAAACACTCAATGAATAAATGCTTGTTACATCTGGGACGGTAAAAATCGGAGATACCGACATCATATATTTATTTACCAAATATTTACCATTAAAGTAAGCATTACCAGCAACTGTAACAGCCCCTAAGATATCAGAGTCGTTATATTCACCTATATGCATCGAAACGATTTTATCTTCCAACACCAAAAACCGCGGATATTGAAGATAATAGCCCAATTTCAAGCCACTCCCACCCCACATAACCACATTACCAGAGTCTAATAACGCTACCGTACTGTATTTTCCCGTGCCCACTGATTTCACATTACGTAGCCACCATGGAACATCGGTTTGTCCTGAACTGTTATCACCCCACGCAACCACAGTACCATCATTTTTTAAGGCAGCAGCATGACCATACCCTATATCTATAGAAATAACATTATTGAGTCCGGCAGGAACACTTACGATATTAGATGCCCCCCAAGCAGCAACAGTCATATTTTCATACAACAATACAACCGCGGTTCTCCCCACTGCAACCTTTGAGACATTCGTTCTAAGTACATCAGGCATGGTAGAAATCGTAAATCCACACACCCCCCAGATATGCACATATCCTGAGTCAGTGACTGCAGCATAGCAATCATTGTAAACCGATATATCGATAAATTGCTCAGCACTAAATGATGCTGGAATTTTTGCTTGTGTATCAATCAATGTACCATTTTGGAGTAATCCGAGCATATTGTTTGTGCCAGAAACTACTTTGATTACATCTGTGGCATTGGGAGTAGGTAAAACAGTATGTGATGCAGTTGCACTAGGAGTAAGTGTAATTGTTATTTCTGCAATTACTTTTGTACGAGAGCTGGTAAGTGTATTCAATACTTTTGCAGTACGTGTTATTGAAGCAGTACGTGTTATTGAAGCAGTTTTAGTTGTAGATAATGTAATGGTATTTGTAGAAGTATGAGTGACTGTCGCAGTTTTTGTTGGGCTAGATCTAAAGTTTGATGGCACATCCACCTGACCACTCGAATTATTCCCCCATGCAATGATTACGCCATTTGATTTCAGGGCAAGACTGTGATAGCTCCCAGCAGCAATTCTTTTGACACCAGAAAGACCTATTGGAATAGTAATCTGTCCATATGAGTTGTCACCCCATCCAACCACGGTGCCGTCCGACTTTAATGCGAGACGGTGACTACCACCTTCAGCAATTGCGATTACATCTACAAGCCCATCCGGCACGGCAATTGAATTCGAATAATTTGCAAAAGATACAACAGTTCCGTTGGACTTCAGCGCAAGACAATTAGTACTTCCAACTGCTATACTGACGACATTAGACAAACCTATTGGAACTGCACATGCGGCTCCTCCCCATGACACAACGGTTCCATCTGAACGGAGTGCTAGACTGTTATAATATCCAGCAGCAATAGATACCACATTCGTTAGATTAATTGGCATATTTATTTTCGCATTATCTGCCCCCCAAATAGCAACCGCACCATTTTTCGTGAGAGCAAGGCTATGTTCATATCCTGCAGCAACCATTACTACATTTGACAGTAGTGACGGCACATCTAATTGTCCTTTATTATTACTTCCCCACGCAACGACACTACCATTACTTGTTACCGCTAAATTATGCCCTCCCCCTGCTGAAACTGCCGTAATTTTCATAGGTGACAACCAATTTGGGACAATTTGCTGGCCATAGAGATTACTGCCCCAAACAGATACTTTACCATTTGGTAATAATACAATACTGTGTTGATTGCCCGCAGATAACGATTTTTCCCAATTGACCTTCATCAGAGTAGGTGTACGCGTAATTGTCGGTGTACGCGTACGAGAAGGGGTTACTGTTATGGTTGAAGTAATCGTAGGATTTGGTAAGAATCGAGCATCAACGTCTGTTTGTCCTGATGAATTATCACCCCATGCTATTACTTTATAGTCTGCAGTTAATGCTAAATTATGATTCTTACCCGCAGCAATCGCAATGATATTTTTTAAGCCAATAGGACTAATTGACTGGTTGAAATCATTCTTCCCCCATGAAACAATCGTGCCATTAGATAATAAAGCGATACTATGGGCATTACCAGTTGCAATTGCAATAGCATTACTTACAGAACTGGGAACATTAGTTTGTCCAAATGAATTGTTTCCCCAAGCGACAATACGTCCATTCGACTGTAGCGCTAAACTATGCATGCTACCAGTAGCAATCGCAACAACATTATTCAATCCATATGGAATATTATTTAGGCCATACGTATTATCACCCCAAGCCACCACCATACCATCATTTGTTAGTGCAAGACTATGTGTTCTACCCGATGAGTCAGACCCAGCGGCAATCGCTTTCGCGTTAGTGATATTTGATATCTGTGTGAATGGTTTATCACTACCATTGAACTCAATAATGGAACCATCATCTTTTAGTGCGAGTAGATGATCCGGGCTACTCGCAATCCGCACAATGTTACGAAATGGCCAAGGAAATAGCGACACATCTTGTTGTGAATCAACAAGTCTCCCTTCTAATCGTAATGCTGCAAAATTGGAATATGTCTGACTTATACCAATTATGTTTGTAAGTTTTTCAGTAGAAGAGACCCGTCCCCAACCAACAACAGTACAATCAGACATTATGATATAACTACCATCAACTGATGCAATTATTTTTTGAGGTTTGGGAATGGTATTCTTTGTTTTATCACAACGTTGGAACTCTGTGGGAATTAACGCTTGTGCAGAATTATTTAATCCCCATGTTTCAATACTACCATCGGATTGTAGGCTGAGATTGTGTGATCCACCGGCAGCAATAGCGATACTTTTACTAATTCTGATTGGTATACTCGTTTGTCCAAAGATATTGCTACCCCATACAATAATACTTCCATCTTTTTTCAAGGCAAGATTATGCTTGGAACCTGCAGATATAGCCACTACATCAGTTAAATTACTCGGGACGTCCAACTGACCATCTCGATCGTCGCCCCATGCAATCACTTTACCATTCGATAGAAGTACCAAACTATGTGAAACACCAGAGGATATTGCAACAACTTGATTTAAATTAGTTGGAATATCAGTTTGTCCAAAAGAGTTATCACCCCACGCCACAACAGTCCTATCAGACCGCAATGCAAGGCTATGAAAACCACCTGCAGCAATAGCCACAACGTTACTTAATCCATTTGGAACTAAAGCTTGTTCAAATGAATTATTGCCCCACGCGACCACGGTGCCATTTGACTTCAGTGCTAATGAATGAGATTCACCTGCGGCAATAGCCACAACGTTACTTAATCCATTTGGAACGGTAATTTGACCATATTGATTACGACCCCAGGCACGTACGGTCCTATCAGGAAGTATTGCAAGTGTATGATACGCACCAGCCGCAACTGAGAGCGCATTCGTTATACTTACAGGAATTGTACTTTGTCCGTATTGATTATTGCCCCATGCAGACACACGACCATTCACTTGAATCGCTACACTATGTGCATAGCCAGCAGCCATACGAACAGTTTTTACGGGCATTGGTGTTGGTGTTTTTGTAGCCGATGCTGTGGGTGTTATAGTCGCAGTAGGCGTATTTGTTACCGACCGCGAAGCAGTCTGTGTACGTGTCGACGTGCGACTCAATGTACTAGTACGGGTTGGTGAAGTAGTGAGCGTTAGATTCAACGAAGATGATACTGACTCACTATTTGAATATTTTTGCGTAGTTTGATTACGTTTTTGTATGTGCACAGAATGATTTACTACGACATTCTGTCGCAGCACCGGTGCAGACAAACGAGTCGGTGCCGCTTCTACAGGAAATGCGGCAACCAAAAGCTGTACTAGCACAGTAAAATTAATAAATACACGCCAAAATCGCATGTTACACCCTACATTATTACGTCATATATAATTACGTCATCAGTATTATAGCAGATACGGCAATAGATACATCTGATTGGATATATTCCATCTAAACGAGAGTGCATCGACTTTTCACGTCGATGCACTCTCGTGGTTACACGCGCTATGTGGCATAAAAACTAGGACGCCATATAAATAACACATCAACATTAATGATGCACCTACGACATTGCAGCAACCACCCCTGATATATCCCCTGCATGCATCTGATGACTGTTAAAGCGCCGAAACCACGTCGCTTGGCGACGGGCAAAGGCATGCGTGTCGAATTTGATCCGTTCCACCACCGCAGCCAGCGTCGCGTCGCCGGCAAAATAGGGCATGAATTCGCGGTAACCAATCCCCGACATGGCCGGCAATTCCCAGCCGTACCCCACCGCCCGCAACGATTCGACTTCGGCCAACAGCCCCGCCTGCATCATGACGTCGACCCGCTGATCGATGCGGGCGTACAGCGCCGGCGTGTCACTCGTCAACCACACCACCCGCGGCACAAAGGTCAGTTCCTGCACTTGGCGTAATTGCGAAAACGGCTGGCCGGTGATTAGACACACCTCGAGCGCCCGCATCACCCGCCGCACATTGGTGGCATGAATACTCGCAGCAGCCACTGGGTCAAGTGCCTGCAATTGGGCATACAAATCAGCCCCGCCGTCACGGGCCGCCCGGGCAGCGAGTTCGGCCCGCAAGGGCTCGTTGGGGGGCAATTCGGGGATGCTCCAGCCTTCGAGCAAGGCCGCCACGTACTGTCCCGTGCCCCCCACCACCATCGGCAAGCACCCACGGGCGGCGATAGCGGCAATCTGGGTCAGGGCGGCATCACGGTATTGCGCCAAGGTAAACACCTGATCGGGCGCTACGACATCAATGAGGTGATGGGGCACCTGCGCCAATTCAGCGTGGGTCGGCTTGGCCGTGCCGATATCCATCTGGCGGTAGATTTGGCGTGAATCGGCCGAAATAATTTCGCCGTTGTGCTGCGCCGCCACATTTAGCGCCAAGGCACTTTTGCCCACCGCCGTTTGGCCAATAATAAATAATACCGTTGGTTTAGTCACAGCCTATTCCTTTGGTTCTCCTGGCGGCGGTGTTGATACCACGCGGCGCACTTGGCGCACAAATTGGTCACGGGGCAATGTCACGCGGTGTTGGCATTGCAGACAACGCAGGCCAATGTCGACCCCCACCCGCACCACCTGCCACGTCGCCCCGCCACAGGCATGTGGTTTGCGTAATTCCACCTGCATATCGAGGACTATTTCATGCGTCGCGATCGGCATCGTGCCACAACTCCTGGGTCTGACCCTGCAAATGCTGGTCGCGAGCAAACAAGGCATCGACGCGGCGGCGATAGCGTGCATTGACTTCACGCAAGGCCGCTTCGGCATCGATATCATTGAGCATGGCACTGGTGGCCAAATCAAACAACTGCGCCCCCAGTTGGTCGGCGGTCAGGGGCGACGCACCGGGGTCGGTGATGGTCACGCCATGCCGTTTTGATTTGTTGAGCAAGGCCATCGTCGCAGTCAGGGCCGGCAAGGCCAACGGCACTCCCGCCAAGGGACTTTTGGGGGTATCACTGCCCGCTTCGCTTTGTTTGATACGGTACCAGTTTTGCAACACCGCTTCACTATCGGCGGCCGACACATCACCAAACACATGGGGATGGCGCCGGATGAATTTGGCCGTCACTTGGGTATAGACATCGCCCATACTAAAGCGCCCCGCTTGACGGGCCATTTCGGCCTGCATCAAAATATTGAGCAGTACGTCGCCAAGTTCTTCGAGCAAGCTGGCATCGTCACCGCGATCGAGGGCATCGATGGCTTCGTAGGTCTCTTCGAGCAAGGTACGCCGCAACGATTGGGGTGTTTGTTCGTGGTCCCACGGGCAGCCACCCGGCCCTAGCAAGCGCGTAATCACATAGCCGATACCGTCGGCACTGCGTTGGTTGGCGAGCGGCTCGGCCGCCGCCAGGTAAAGCGTCACCGGGAATTCGCGCACCAGCACCGTGGCATCAATCAACGTGCCATGTTGCACGTGCCCATCGCCATGCACCACCGCCACCGGATGACTCGGCACATAGGCCTGCTGAAGCTGGAGCACCACCTGTTGCAACAACTGCACACCATGCACATTGGTCAGCCAAGCCGCACTGCCCGGGTGCACCGGCAAGGGTGCGACTGGATGGGCATAAGAGAATTTGGCATGAAACGTGGCCCACGACGCGCGTGTGTCCACCAGTGGCAGCAAATCGAGGGCATCACAGTACTGTACGCCCGCAGTAGTTGGCATTACTCCCACCGCCATATGCCATTTTTCATTGGGAAAAAAACTTGCGGCCAGGGTGAATTGATGGGGTGCTTGCGCACCCAACAGCCGTACGCTGGCATCAGCAAACAAGGGATGCCCGGGCACCAAATACACCACATCACCAGACAAAGCCAACAGCTGCGTGACAATCTGCTGGGCAGCGGCGGGGGAATCGAGCACCGCATCAAATGTACCGGCTAGCGCCACCCCCGCCAACGCCGGGTGGTGTTGGGTGCGGGCGTACCACGGCAACTGCCGTAATTCATCCGCGATAGGGGGTAATTGGGTAGCCGCTCCAAGTCCTATGATGGTAATCATCGTTAATTGCCTTTATTTTTATGTCAACTATACATGATAAATTAGCAATCGCAATCTCTGGTTATTATACGGCGTACACTACCACCCGTCATCGCGGGCACGGTGATACCAAAAAAGCCCACTCGTGCAACATCTGCACAAGTGGGCAACACACACGACATATTACGGGGCGGGGGTGGCGGTTGGTGCCGTTGCGGCATCGACCGTTGGGGTCAAGACGACTTCGGTGGGGGCCACTTCGATGCGCTTCTCATCAGTGGCTTTTTTGCGTTCGGCGTCGATGAGTTTGGCGATTTCTTCGCTACGACGTTGGTTGATAGTCGAGGGCAGTCGGTTGGCGATTTCGCTGTCGATATTGGCCATATCAAACTGGCCACGCTCTTCGCGACCCAACAATTTGATGACGTGGTAGCCAAATTGCGACTTCACTGGCACTGGAGTCAATTCACCCACCTTGAGGTCATCAAACAAGGCTTTTTCGAATTCGGGCACAAAGGCACCCTTGCCCACCCACCCCAAATCGCCACCATTGTCTTTGCTCCCTGGGTCAGTAGAATATTTGGCGGCCAAGGCAGCAAAGTCGCCGCCCTTGTTGAGTTCATCGATAATCGATATTGCAACGGCCTCCTCGGCCACCAAAATATGCGCGCCATTGGCTTGGAGTTCTTTTTTAGCGGCTTGGGCTTCGAGTTCAGCGCGGATTTCGAGCGTCATGGTATCCGTGGTAACCAAAGTTTCGGCCAAACGTTTTTGCAACAAGAAGTAGGTACAAAACTCACGGAACCCTGTGTCTTTGGAGTCTTTGAAGCCGAGCTGGTCGCTAATCACCATGTCGAAATCATCTTTAGAGTTTTTGGCGACTGCGGCGCGGAACTCTTCGACCTGAGCATCCACTTCACTGGTAGTCGCCGAGATTTTTTTCTGTGTGGCCAAATCAATCAACACATTTTGCACCACAAATTGCTCGGTCACCATGTACGTCAATTCGGCCCGGGTGGGTTGCTTCATGTTTGGATCAGGGTTTTTCTTCATGCCTACTTCGAGACGCTCAATCCGGGCAGTCAATTCCGTTTTGGTCAATACTTTGGAATTAACCCGCGCTGCGGGGGGATTGACGAGGTCCATGGGGTTACCACAGGCGACGAGGAACATCCCCACTACCAACAAACTTACCCATCGTACAACACGCTGCATGGGGCAGCTCCTCTCTGTATGGCAACTCGGTTGCCGTATATATCTGCTTAATCGTCGCCGCCGTCGCTGTCGAGTGACAGCACTGCCATAAAGGCCTCTTGGGGGATTTCGACGTTACCGACCATTTTCATGCGCTTCTTGCCCTCTTTTTGCTTTTCGAGCAATTTGCGCTTGCGGGAAATATCGCCACCATAACATTTGGCCAACACGTCTTTGCGCATGGCCCGAATCGACTCACGAGAAATAATCCGGCTACCTACTGCCGCTTGGATGGGCACTTCAAACATTTGCCGGGGGATGAGTTTGCGCAGGCGCTCCACCAACTGCTTACCTTGGTGGTAGGCGTTGTCTTTGTGCACAATCAACGACAAGGCGTCGACGGGGTGGTGATTGACCAACACGTCCAGTTTGACCAAATCAGAGACTTGGTAGCCCGACAACACATAGTCGAGTGAGGCATACCCCTGCGTGCGCGACTTGAGTTGATCATAGAAGTCAATCACGATTTCGCCCAAAGGAATGCGGTATTTAAGCGCTACGCGCTGAGGATCGAGGTGGTCCATCGCTTCAAAGACGCCGCGCTTACCCGTCACCAATTCCATCACTGCGCCGATGTATTTGGTGGGGACAATCACGGTAATCATCATCACCGGCTCTTCGATGCAGTCAATCAAGGCGATGTCGGGCATCTCAGAAGGATTGGCCACAGCCACCACTTCACCGGTATGCAACATCACGTTATATTCCACGCTGGGTGCGGTAATCAGCAAGGTGAGGTTGTATTCACGTTCGAGGCGCTCGCGCACGATTTCCATGTGGAGCAACCCCAAAAAGCCACAACGGAAGCCAAAGCCCAATGCCGCAGATTTTTCGGGGGCAAAAGTCAAGGCAGCATCGTTAAGTGACAATTTCTCGAGGGCTTCACGCAGCTCGATATAGGCATTGGATTCGACCGGGTACAACCCCGCAAAGACCACCGGTTTGGCAGCGCGGTAGCCGGCCAAGGCTTCGGTGGCTTGGTCTGCCGACATCGTAACGGTATCGCCTACCTGCACATCGCCAATTTGTTTGAGGCCGGTGGCAATATAGCCCACTTCGCCCGGTCCGAGCGAATCAACGGCAATCATGGTGGGGTGGAAGTAGCCGATTTCGAGGGCATCGGCATCAACACCCGAGCCCATGAAGCGGACCTTGGTATTGCTGGTCAAAATCCCTTCGATGACCCGTACATAGGCGATTACGCCTTTGTAGACATCGTAATGGGAGTCAAAAATCAAAGCGCGCATGGGGACGTCGGTTTCGCCTTCGGGTGGTGGTACGCGCTCAATCACGGCATCGAGGATTTCTTTGATGCCAATGCCGTTTTTGGCGGAAGCCCGCAACACACCAGCTGCAGGAACACCCAAAATTCGTTCGACTTCGGCAGCCACAAAATCAGGATGGGCGCCGGGGAGGTCGATTTTGTTGAGTACGGGGACGATTTCGAGGTTATTTTCGAGCGCCAAATAGACATTGGCGAGGGTTTGAGCTTCGACCCCTTGCGAGGCATCGACCACGAGCACGGCGCCTTCGCAGGCGGCCAAGGCCCGTGATACTTCGTAGGTGAAGTCGACGTGCCCCGGGCAGTCGATGAGGTTCATTTCGTAGGTCAACCCATCAGGGGCGGTATATTCCATGCGCACCGCTTTGGCCTTGATGGTGATACCTTTTTCGCGCTCGAGGTCCATGCCGTCGAGCAATTGATCGCGGCGGTCACGCCCAGACACTGTACCCGTGACTTCGAGGAACCGATCAGAGAGCGTGGTTTTGCCATGATCGATGTGAGCGATAATACTGAAATTTCGAATTAAACGACGATCACGCATAGTAACCAGCACCTCATCGATATAGACAACAGCAATACAACCAAGGCTTAACAGTAATTTAGTCAAATTACTGTATAATAAAGCATTATTAACAGATGGTAATGCATTACAATGCACACACAACCATTATCAGTATAGCATACTCATTCATTCAATGTGTGTGTGTATACCGTTGAGAAAGGATTCGACATGCGGCATCGCTATGCACGGCAACTTCAGAATGTCCACGACGATTTATTACGCATTGGGAGTCGTGTCGAACACGGCCTCGCCGATGCCATGCGTGCCTTGACCACCGCTGACGCCGAATTGGCCACCAATGTGGTGGCTGGCGACCGCGAAATCGACCGCACCCACTTGGCCATCGACGAGCAGATTTTTGAGCTTATCGCCACCCAACAACCCGTTGCAAGCGACCTGCGCACGCTCCTCGCTACCAGCGCTATTGCCAGTGAGCTTGAACGCACCGGCGACTATGCCAAAGGTATCGCCAAACGCGTCACCGTGCTCCTTAACCAAACCCCGATTGTCCCCATTCCCGCCACCATTGCGCGTATGGGCGAATTGTCGCACCAGATGTTGACCCAGAGTCTCGATGCCTTTGTCAAGCGTGATATCGCCGTGGCCCGTGGGTTGGCCGACATCGACGCCCAAGTAGACACCCTCGAAGACGAAGCCAACGCCCAAATCCGTGACATGATTAAAAACGACATCGCCACCCTCGAAAGTGGTTTGATTTTGATTGAAATCACCTACATGCTCGAACGCCTCGCCGACCGCACCACTAATATCGGCGAACGGGTGATTTTCATGATCAACAACACTACCGAAGCCCTCAATCAATAATTCGCATAGTAATCCCCCCATAGGCAATAGCCTATGGGGGGATTACTATGCGAATTAGGAAGTTTGAAGCTGGAAGTAGGAAGTGACGTTTGAAGTACCCCATACAGACGCAGCCTGCTGCGTCCTCTGTGCGAATAAAAAAATTCCTCCTTTATACTTCACGCTTCATACTTCAGGCGTCCTCCTTTATACTTCACGCTTCATACTTCAGGCGTCCTCCTTTATACTTCACGCTTCATACTTCAGGCGTCCTCCTTTATACTTCAC
>CAISXI010000237.1 GCA_903889425.1 uncultured Roseiflexaceae bacterium
AGTGCCCAAACCTACCCTGCAATTTTGATGACTGCCGGATTTAACGATCCGCGGGTACAATATTGGGAGCCAGCCAAATGGATCGCCAAGTTGCGGGCAGTAGCACCTACCGGGCGCTACTACTTGCTGACTGACATGATTGCCGGCCACGCCGGCAAAAGTGGGCGCTACGATGCCCTGATTGACCGCGCCGTCGAATATGCCTTTTTGTGTGATGTCCTCGCCGTACCGTTGTCTTGAAATATTAGAGGTTACCATGAGCACCACTGCGAATCGTCCTGGATTATTTGGCCCCTACGGCGGTAGCTACATTCCCGAAACACTCGCCCCTTCAGTAGCGAATTTAATCGAAGCCTACGACGCCGTCAAAAACGACCCGACGTTTTGGCAAGAATTAGCCCAACTCCAAGCGACGTTTATCGGGCGACCCACCGCCTTGACCCATGCCACCCGCCTCACGGCGCATTGTGGTGGCGCCCAGATTTACCTCAAACGCGAAGATTTGGCGCATACCGGCGCCCACAAAATCAATAACGCCCTTGGTCAAGGCTTGTTGGCCAAACGGATGGGCAAAACCCGCATTATCGCTGAGACCGGCGCCGGCCAACATGGCGTCGCCACCGCTGCCGTCTGTGCCCTACTCGGGCTGCAATGTGTGGTCTATATGGGTGTCGACGACATCGAACGCCAAAAACCCAACGTCTTCCGCATGCGTCTACTCGGCGCCGAAGTGCGGGGCGTCGCCACTGGCTCACGCACCCTCAAAGACGCCATCAACGACGCCATGCGCGATTGGGTGTCGAACCCTGATTCATATTATTTGCTGGGGTCGGCCCTCGGACCACATCCCTACCCCACCATGGTGCGTGACTTCCAGAGCATTATCGGGTGCGAAGCCTATGCCCAAATCAAGCAAGCGGCAGGGCGTTTGCCCGATTTGCTGATTGCCTGTGTGGGTGGCGGCTCGAATTCGATTGGCTTGTTCCATTCCTTCCTCGAAGAACCAGGGGTGGCGATGCGGGGAGTTGAGGCAGGCGGCCGCGGGATTAGTTTTGGGAATCATGCCGCCCGCTTCGAAGGGGGCAGCAAAGGGGTGCTCCAAGGGAGTTACACCTATATTTTGCAAAACGACGATGGCCAGATTTCGTTGACGCATAGTATATCGGCAGGGCTCGACTATGCGGCGATTGGGCCTGAACATGCCATGTTGCATGACTCCGGGCGAGTGCAGTATGTGTCGGTCGATGACGAAGAAGCCCTCGATGGCTTCCAAATGCTCAGCAAACTCGAGGGGATTATTCCCGCACTCGAGAGTGCGCACGCCATCGCTGATGCATTGCGTGTCGCTCCCACCATGCGCCCCGACCAGATTATTTTGGTGAATTTATCGGGACGTGGCGACAAGGATATCTTTAGCGTCGCAGACGTATTGGGCGTCGATCTCTAACGAGGCCCCAATGGCGATAAAGTTGCACCCCCGCAGTACGATGGCGCAACGTGGCACCATAACCCGAATGTATTGACAACGAAGGACATGGACCATGGACATGCAAAGTAATCCTGTCATCGCCGGGATGTCATTCACACCATTGTTGATGCAACAAATTGCGGTCAGTGTGGTAGGGGTGGCTGCCTTGATTACGGTAGTCGTATTGTTTGTGCGTATCCGGCGCCGCATGGCACTCGATAAAGCCCGTGCGAGTATCCAAGCAGATGCTGATGTGGCGTTACGCGGGTTACGCAGTCGCTTGAATTATGCGGCGCAGCTCCTCAATAGCGAGCGCGACCGCATGGTCTATGACCGCGTCC
>CAISXI010000238.1 GCA_903889425.1 uncultured Roseiflexaceae bacterium
GTCGATGGGCATATCATCATCGCCAAGTTTGAATTCAACGACGCCAAAGACCAAGGCTTGTACGAACTCAACCCCAGCACGGGTGAACTGACGCAACGCAGTGTAATTCCCGGCGCATCGTTGATTTTGGATACACAGCAGCCGTAATTGCTACGTGGGAGAAGGCAATGGGGGAACATACGTCGTACCCGACGTATGTTTCCCCATTGGGCGTTGTATAATGCGAGTAATACGGCGAGAGGAGCGGGTGTGGTTACACAATTACGACGACGCATCATTATTTCTTTGATTATTGGGGTAGTAGTAGTAACCATATTAGGATTGGCCGGCGATATTGGCCAAGTCGGCGCGAGTTTTCAGCGCTTTGCCTGGCAAACCATGCCGGCCATTCTGGGTTTAACGGCACTTAATTATCTCTTGCGCTGGCTCAAATGGGATATCTATCTGCGCCACATTGGTGCCGGCACTGGCGTCAGTAAAGGTGATAGCGCACTATTGTTTACTGCAGGGATGGTGATGGCCGTCACCCCCGGCAAAATCGGCGAAGTGCTCAAATCATACCTACTTCGGCGCATCAACCAAACCCCCGTCAGCACCTCGGCACCGATTATCGTGGCCGAACGAATGACCGATGGGATTGCAATGCTGCTATTGATGGGGAGTGGCTTGACACTCTACCCACCCGCCATGCCCTTGTTTTGGGTATTGGTGGGGGCTACGGTAATCGGGATTGGCGTGTTGCAGTCAGAATCACTGGTAAATCGTCTGCTCAAACTCATCGCGCATACGCGCTTTGCCCAACCCATCCAAAACGCCTACCAATCGAGTAAATCACTGTTGGGCTGGAAAATGCTCGTTAGTGCCACGCTCATCAGTGTGGTATCGTGGTTTTGTGAGTGTGTGGCACTGGTCTATGTACTCGAAGGACTGGGCATAGTGCCCACATGGCTCTTGTTGCAACAATCGACTTTTATTTTTGCCGCATCGACATTGTTTGGTTTGGTCTCGTTGTTGCCTGGGGGTCTGGGAGTGTCAGAGGCATCATCGAGTGGCTTGTTGATTTGGATGGTGCCGATGAGTCCGGCGGCGGCAGCTGCCGCCACCATGTTGATTCGGTTTGGTACATTATGGTTTGGGGTGTTGTTGGGGATGATCGCGCTGACGTGGTTTTCGCGGCGCTATCCTAGCACCGAAGGAGAAGAGGCATGATGCGTTGGCTTACAGGGATTTGCGTGGCCCTACTCGGGCTGATGATATTGAGTGGTTGTAGTACCGCACCGGTGCTGAGCAATGTCAGCCTTTCGGCCACGACATTGACGCCCAGTGGTGCCGAAGAATCGGTGTCGTTGGCCTATACCATCGGGCAGACGGCCTTGGTGTCGGTAGCACTCGTCGATGCCAATGGTACGCAATATGTGTTGCGCCAAGAGGTCAAACGCACCGCCTCGAGCATCCCCTACCAGCTCCGCATCGACGGCACCGCCCCCAACAACGACCCGGTCTGGTTACAACGGGCCCTCGCGAGTGGCGTCTATCAAGTAGTTGTGACTGCGGTGACTCCTGCAGGCATCAAAGACAACGCCCAAGTAGATTTGACCATCAGCAGTGCCGATGCACCACCCCCCATGGTCGAAAATCTGCTGTCGTTCCCTACCACTATTTCACCCAATTCTGATGGGCGCAACGACGTCACCGAAATCACCTATCAACTACCGGTCACCGCCACCGTCGACATCACCATTGCCACGCCCGACGGGCGTACGTTGCCGTTTGTGACGGGGGAACTCACCAGCCCGGCCTTGCATCGCCAAGTCTGGAACGGCAAAACCACCGACGGGCTTATTTTGGATAACGGCGTCTATACCTACACCATCCGCTCCCAAGATCTGTATGGCAATATCGTCCAAAAAAGTGACCAAATCACCATCGAGGCAAGTGGCCAACCACAAGCATTGATTACCTATACCTATATGGCCCCACAGATCCTCGAGCTAGGTGATGTACTGACGGTGACGATGCGCATCAAAAACACCGGCACCGTGCCCATCCGCACGTATGGGCCGGCATCGGGGTATGAATACACCACCAACGATGCCTTTTCATCGATCGCCGATGGCAAATACGTCGCCAAGTCGGGTGGGTTTTGGCGTATCGGGGTCGACTGGGACGCCAACGCCGGTGGCGCCGCCAAACGCTACCCTTACCGCTGGGCGATTACGCCACGTCCACCCGAGCAATGGAAGATTCCCTTCGTCGAGGATGAATTCTTGCCCGGTGAAGAATGTGAGATCGTTGGGCGTATCCTCATCAAACAACAAGAAACCAAGATGGGATTTTTTGTGGGGCTCATCCAAGACGGCGTGGGCTTCTTCCAAGACAAAACTGGTCGTACCATCATCAAAGTCGGGTTCTAACCTATACCCTGCCATCCCACACAAAAAACCCCACAGCCAAATATGGCTGTGGGGTTTTTAATGACAACTATTGCATTACCATGCCACCGTCGCTGTTGAAGGTTTGCCCGGTGATATAGGCAGCTTGTTCAGAGGCAAGGAAGGTGACCAGCCCCGCCACATCATCGGGATTCCCGAGGCGGCCGAGGGGGATTTGTTTGATGAGGGCTTCGCGGGTTTCGGGTCCGAGTGATGCAGTCAATTCGGTATCGATAAAGCCAGGAGCGACGGCGTTGACGGTAATCGTACGTGAGCCGATTTCGCGGGCCACCGATTTGGTGAAGCCGATGATGCCGGCTTTGGCGGCAGCATAATTAGCTTGACCAGCGTTGCCCATCAGGCCAACCACTGAGGTGATGTTGATGATACGACCCCAGCGGGCGCGAGTCATGGGGCGCAATACGGCCCGGGTACACAAAAAGAGCCCACGCAAATTGGTATCCATGACGGCATCCCAATCATCGTCTTTCATGCGGAGCATCAAGGTGTCGCGGGTGATGCCGGCGTTGTTGACCAGGATGTCGATACGGCCAAAGCGTTCGTTGACTTCCTTAAACAAACGTTCGACATCTTCGCCGTTGGCCACATCAGCTTGGATGGCCACTGCGTGACCGCCTGCAGCCACAATGGTGGCGACGGTTTCGTCGGCGGCAGCCTGATTGCCACGATAATTGACCACGACGGTGGCGCCGGTCGTGGCGAGGCTGAGCGAAATCGCCCGGCCAATCCCCCGTGAACCACCCGTTACCACGGCAATTCGATCATTCAAACGAATTTGCATGCGCACACACTCCTTTTGTGTATCAATACGTACGCGAAATTTCCAATTTAGCGCGAAATTTCGAACAAGGTATCGCCATCAATCAACACCACTGGTTTGTCTTTGACACCTTTGACGGCACCGCTGGCAAATTCGGTGGAGGTAACGACAATCCCTTTAGGGGTGCCGGCCCGCTTCATTTCTTGGAGCAGACTTTCGACCACACCCGCAGAGACTTTTTCGGCGACGACACAACGAATTTGCCAAACGGCATCTTGGTAGTCGTACCACAAATCCACGTAACGATCTTTGTCGATGAATTTGTAATCCCGCAGGACATAGCCTTTTTTCTTGAACAAATTATTGACGTACCAGCCGAGTTGTGGCAACAACAAGCCGCGAATGTCGCTGACTTCGCGGATAGTGCCAGCCCGCTCGAGGGTGCCACCGCGTGAAGCGGATTGGGTGCGGGCTTCGCGATTGCGTTCTTCCATGCGACCAGTGGTAATGGTGCCAAAGGTACAGAAGGCAATCAACGAGAACGAAATAAAGCCACTTGCCGTCAACCACGTGCTCATCGGCGTCACCGATTCAGGTGACAATTGCGCCACCAATTCGGCATTGCCGGTAAGAAAAATCAATACCGCGAGTAACGTGGTGCTCGTAATCGCACCAATCAACCCGGTCATGAAGCCATACAAGCCATAAAAGCCTTTGGCACTGCGGGCCAACAACAGACCGACCGTCACTGGGACAACGCCTGCAATTACGGCGAGGACGTTGGACTGCACCAACGAGATCGGCATCAACAACCCGGCACCCACCCCATAGAGGATGACAGTCGTCCAATTGAATGCCCGAAAGCCCTGTGACAGGTATTCGTTGGCAGGCATGGTCAAGCGGCTCAGATTCGAATTTGGTTCTTGGTTCATAGTTTTTCCTGTGTAGGCGAAGGCGAAATCAAGGTATTGTCGCGCAACAACAATTCATCAACCGCACGGCGCAAATGTGCGATATCGGCAAACGATAAATAGACCGATGCAAACCGAATATACGCTACTTCATCGAGTTCACGGAGCAAGCGCATCGTCACATCACCCACCGCCACCGACGACACTTCAGATTCATAGGTGGTCAACAACTCCGATTCAATGTCCGAAATAAGTTGTTCAACGCGTTGAGCCGCCACAGGCCGGCGATAACAGGCCGTCATCACGCCACGCATCAACTTATCACGGTCATAGGGCTCACGTTCGCCGTTTTTCTTGACAATCACAATGCTGACAGATTCCACCCGTTCATAGGTGGTAAAACGCTTGCCACATTGATTGCACCGGCGCCGGCGCCGAATCGAGTTACCAGCATCGAGTTTGCGGGTGTCAATGACGTCACTCTCACCATGAGCGCAATACGGACAACGCATGACCCCTCCATTATACCAATTTCACCACATCATCAATGTCGAAACACTCAATCGACATCGCTGTTGCCTCTATTGTACGGATAACACCCCAATGTCACAAGTAAACCACACTAATTTTTGAAAAAACAGTCACCAAATCCGCACAATATACCGATATACACCCAAAAGTCACGCCGCTCCGAATTGGTGCGGCGTGATTCGGCGTAATCCAACAACATATCCATGTGCCTAATTAAATTGGGGTAACCAGCGTGCTTGAGCAGTCATCAATTCGTCTACCATGCTCCGGATTTGATCGAGGGTGGCCACTGCTGACGTCAATGGGTCGAGCATCACCGCATGATAGACGGCTTCGCGATCACCCTTGATAGCCGCTTGTACAATCAATTCTTGGACATTGATGTTGGTGCGGTTGAGCCCGGCAAGTTGGGTCGGGTAGTGCGCAATCGGCGTGGCTTGGATGCCGTTACCATCAACCAAACACGGTACTTCGACACAGCAACCATTGGGCAAGCTCGTAATCAAGCCCCGATTGGGAATGTTGCCGTTGATACGAGTGGGGACATTGGTTTCGATGGCTTCGATGATGTGTGAGCCGTATTCGTGGGAACGAATCGACGGGATGTCACGGGCACCGGCAATCATCGCTTGGCGTTCGTCAGCCACCTTGACTTCACGTTCGAGGCAGTGGCGCAAATAACCACCGGTGCGCCCGTTGTCGAACCAATGGTCGTCTGGGCTGGTGAATTTAGGCACCAACTGCTCATTGACCATGGCGGCAGTTTTGCGGAAGTAGGGGTAGTATTCGCTGGCATGGCCACTTGATTCGGTCACAAAATAGCCAAAATGACGCATCAAGTCAATCCGCACCGGCTCGCTACCATAAATATCGGCGGTTTGGGCGGCAGCGCGGATGGCGGGATACAAATCGCGGCCATCACGGGTTTCGAAGCGCAAAAAGAAGGCTTGGTGATTGATGCCGGCACAATGATAGACCACGTCGTCATAGGCCACACCAGCCCATTGGGCCAACATTTCGCTGGTGCCTTGGACACTATGGCACAAGCCCACATGGGGCGTACCACGGGCACTATCGACGGCCCAGCAATTGGCGGCCATCGGGTTGACGTAGTTGAGCAGTAGCGCATCACGATGACCCACCGCCGCCATATCGTCACACAACCCCAACAACACGGGGATGGTGCGCAAGGCGCGGAACACGCCGCCGGGTCCGAGGGTATCGCCCACACATTGCTCAACACCATAGCGTTGCGGAATGTCGATGTCTTGCTGGTAGGCGGTCAGCCCACCTTGTTGGAAGGTGGTAATCACATAGCGGGCACCCGTCACTGCCGTGCGGCGATCGGTGGTGGCGGTGACAGTGGCGGGTAAGCCCCGTTTGTCGATGATGGTTTGTACCAGTTGGCGGGCGGTTTCGAGGCGGGCCGGGTCAATATCCATCAAGGCAATTTCGCAGTTTTGCAAGGCCGGCGCCAACAAAATATCACTACACAAATTGCGGGTAAACACCACGCTCCCCGCCCCAATCAAGGCAATTTTGGCCACGTTGCACTCCTCAATATAACCACATCACTATCGTATAGGCATCATACCATGGCATGGTATGATAAAAAAATGAATAACTACTTCCTTTGGTATGGCATGATATTTGAATCAATCCGAGGGTGGATGCGTTGGCTCGTTTTGTTGATTGGGCTGGTGTTGTTGGTGGGTTGCGCATCATCTGCAACACCACTCCAATCCCTTCCCACCGCCACGACACCAGCGGTAGCAGCTACGCCACCAGTAACAGCCACCGTGAGTGCACTTCCCCGACCGGCGCCCACGCTTTTTTTTGCTGATACCACAACGACTAACCTTATCATCCAACACGATCAACTCAGTCAAACCGTGGTACTTAGTAACACTATTGATTTCGTGGCAGTGCGTGACGATGGCACCCAAATAGCCATCCAACCACACGATGCCGATATCACCATCCTCAATCTCACCACAAACACGCGCTATACCATCAATAGTCGTTGCGACAGCATGGTATGGGCTCCTGATGGGCAAAACCTCATCTGTGCCCGCTATGGCAATATATACACGATCGAACGCAATGGGATGAGCGACACCCTCATCACCGTGGCCGAAAGTCCTAACGCCTATGCTGAATTTGTCTGGCGCCCCAAAAGTGCGCAATTGTGGTTTACGCTCGTGAGTGATACGAAACCCAAAATTTGCACCATCAGCAATAGTACGGCCGATCTGTTGTGTGTGGGCAATGGCCAACAACCACGTTGGTCACCCAACGGGCAATGGCTCGCATACCGTTTAGGAGATAGCGTCACCGTGCAATCTGCCGATGCCAGTCAACAATATAGCGTTACCGGCATACGTGTCGACAATCTGTGGTGGCACGATGACCAGCATTTGTTGGTTATCAGTGGGTCACGTATCATGCAATATACCGTTGGCGATCCGCAATTCACCCCCATTACCCTCGGGGCGCCAACGTGGCGACTGATTGGGGTTGGTGCACCCTTCCGCTAAACACCACAAGGAGAAGACAATGACGTTTGATCCCTATCAACAAGCCCAACAGCACGCCATCATGCACGCCAAACCCGCAGTTGATTTTTTTGCGGGGGCACTCCTCGGCAACGGCGGTCTGGGCGTCTGCGTCACCACTCGCCCCGACGGCATCATGCTCCACCTCGGTCACAATAGCGTCTGGGATATCCGGGTGGCCGAACACAATCAAGAGCACGTCGGCACCTTTGCTGAGATTTTTGCCAAAGTCAAGGCCATATCACCCACCCTCGGCGCCCTCGAAGAAGACCCTTGGTACAAATCGTATACCGATTTGATGCAACAAAACTATCTCGCCGATTACCCTCGTCCCTTCCCATGTGGCACGGTGCTGTTTGGGCTCGATCGCCGCCATGCCGAAGTCATCGGCCATCGCCTCGACATCGCTGATGGGCTGTGCGAAATCACCATCAAACTCCAGCCCAGCCAAGCCGACATTCGCGTGCAAATCATGGTCGACCAAACCAGCGACCAGGTCTGGATGTGCACCGTCGATGCAAACGACCAACCCGTCGCATCGCCGTTTGAACGGCTGCGGGTGATGCCTGACCCCACTACCCCAGCCGAATTCCCGGCATATACGGTGCATGCAGACGGCATCGGGTTTAGTCAGATACTCCCCAGCCAAGAAGGCTCAGTCAAGAGCAGTCACCAACCGGCTGAGTTTTGGCGGAATTTCAACGATGCCGAGATTGCCCCCATCACCACCATCCCAACCCACCCCGATGATCGGGTCGTGCGCGTGGCAGTCGCCCTCACCAGCCAGACCAGCACCTGGCAACCACAAACCAGCTATGGCGTGCCCCGCCCCATTGACCCGCTCGAACGCCAGCTCCGCGATGATGAGCCATTTGTGGGGGTGATTCGCCTGCAACACGGGATAGCCGTTGCCTGTGTCACGCCACCCACGCCAATTGCCCCTACCATCGCGCAATATGACCAGGTCGCCCAACACAACCAACAGATTTGGCAAACCTACTGGCGCAAATCGGGAGTGCAGCTCGCCGATGTGGTACTCGAACGCACTTGGTACCACAATCTCTATTTTTTTAATTGCGCCGTATCACCCGACCACACCTGCCCAGGGCTGTTTGCCAATTGGAGCTATCTCACGATTGGTACGGCTTGGCATGGCGACTACCACATGAACTACAACACCCAACAACCGTTTTGGCTTTGCTTTAGTAGTAATCATGTCGACAAACACTTGGCGTATGTCAACATGGTCGACCAGATTTTGCCCATCAGTCGGCAGTGGGCCCAAGAATACTACCAACTCCCCGGCGCCTACTACCCCCATTCGGCCTACCCCACCACCATGAATGTGATGCCCTACCCTGTGCCCACCTGGGGTTGGGAAATCTGCGAGACGCCCTGGACCGTCCAGAGCCTGTGGTGGCACTATCGCTACACCCACGACGTTGAGTTTTTGCAGACGCGCGCCATCACACCCATCCGGGCCGCCGTGCAGTTTTTGGTGGCCTACATGCAGCGCCCCGACGCCTATTGGGACGGCACCTACCACATCTACCCCACCGTGTCGCCCGAGCTCTATGGGTTGACCCCCGGATTAACCAAAAACCACGACTGCCTCGTCGATTTGACCCTGACCAAGTTTATTTTCCAGGCATTTCTTGAAGCATTGTCTTTGGTAGAAAATATCGCTGGCGATCGTGAATTGGCAGCTGCCGTCCAGCACATTTTGGCCGCCTACCCGCCGTACCCCACTGCGCCAACCCCCCAAGGCCCGGTGTTCGTCAGCGTCCCCACCGAAGACCCCAACGTGGTCTATAACGTGCCATCCAGCACCACTACCATCTTCCCCGGCGAAGAACACGGGCTGCATTCCCCACCCGAAGCATATGCCTTGGCCTTGCGGACGTTGCAACAGCAACGCAACGAAGGAGGCAACGAGCTGGTTTTTTTGAACATGCAAGCGGCCCGGTTAGGGGTGCTCGATATCGCCAAATTTACCCGTCAAATCAATTATTGTTTGTTACCCAACGGCACCTGTACCGACATGGTATTACAAACCCACGGGCGCTATCGTGACGGCATGCCGTTCGACTTTATGGCGCCCATGGGTATTTGGTTCGAGAATTTCGCCTTGCCCGCCGTCATCAACGAATGTTTGTTACAAAGCTATACCGGCACCATCCGACTCTTCCCCAATTGGGATCTGCACACGCCGGCGCACTTCCAGAC
>CAISXI010000239.1 GCA_903889425.1 uncultured Roseiflexaceae bacterium
CCCCAATTCTTTTTTGACCATCCCCAACGCCGATTGCAAGCGTGCCGATTGAAACATCAAATAACTCGGTAGTACCCCTGGGAAGAAGGTGATGTCGTCTATACCACCTTTAAATAAATTACTTGCACTACTCGTAGCGTTGGTCGCACTCGGATTGCCACCCAAATAAAATTGCCAACTGGCGTTTGTACTAAACGATACACTATTTGTAATTGACGTACTGGCAGACGTAAAGTTTGTTTCTTCATTGCCGTTTTGATAGTACGTAAAGCCACTTGCACCAAAATTAAACGAAATCACATTCCAAGTGGGCACGAGCGCCGTATCTGGCGTATAGCTGTTACTCCCGATTCGCACGGTAACTTTGCTGTCGGTACCTACGGTGACTTTCAGGCCGTTCGTGGCATCATTCGCCCAGTCACCATATGCCAGCACCGTCCCCACACTATCCTGGTTTTGCGGTTTGAGGATAAGCTGTACGGTGCCACCATTTTTGATACTGTCCATAACTGACTGCGGATTGGCCACTTTGAGTAGCGTATTTGTGCCATTAAATGTCGTAGCCAAACCTGCCAGACCGACCACATCGACAATCGGGCAGGCAGCCCATGGCAATGCCGTAATCCCGATACACGATGCTGCCGCCTGATAGCGCGCAATCCCGCTACGGGTACTATTGTTTTCGGGCAAAATCACGGAACCAAGCGTGACTGATTTGGTCACACCTTTGCTATCCGTCATGATACTGGTGGTGGACAGGTAATCTTCGAACCGTAAATCCCATGAGGGAGCCACCGTCAATGGCCGACTGCTATCCGCACTCGGCGACGCCATATCATTGGATAGCGTCACTTTGTCGATATATCCGTGATAGTCATAGCCGAGATTCATTAACAAAAATTCTGAATCTCGATCACGTGATTTATTCGTATATGTACTGCTCGCCACGTTACGCGTCGTCGAATCTGCCCCATTAATCGCAATCGATTCAGTAACATTTGATTGTTTATATGATTTTTCTATATTGAACGTCACTCTCGTCCATCGCCCCTGCGGTACCGGTATGGCACTTTTTAGTGCGGTATCCGGCCAACGAAATGTAGATTGACTAATGGAACGCAATTCCCAGTACGCATGTTTGAGATTGATGTAGCCATCCGCATCAATAAGCACTTCAAGGCGTTGATTATTGATGAGTGCCGCACCATACGCTAGTGGTTTTATCCAAAAATCCATCGTGAGATCTTTATTGAAAAAATCCAACTGGGCATCATTACTCGACACGTACTGATTTGTCACCGTATTGACAAACAGCAGGCTATTGCCCGTCACACCTGGCACACCCGATTGCGGACATGTGGCAGTAACACAACTAAACTGCTTGGTTGTGGAAATGACGTCTCGAAAGGTCGTTGCTAACGCTGGCTCATCAAACGCCAATTGGAAGTTACTAGAAACCCCTAATGGATCACGTTCGAAGTTTATATCAGTCTGGATGACCTTGGCCCGGGCCTCGCTCCGGACCGTCAACGTGTCGCTCCGCGGCGGCTGTTGCATGGCAGTACTTGGCTGATTGTTCAGCAGATACCCTGCCATGGCTGCCACTGTCGTATCATCAATCGCGTCTGCATACAATCGGACATGACTGAGTCCACCGGCTGGTACGGTGATTGGATCAACGATGCTGGTTAATACATTCCCCGTTGCCAAACTCACTGCATGATCGAACGTCGACGTTGGCGTACTACTAGTACTTTCGTAGATGGCACCCTTTACATTCTGGTCAACCTGATTGGTGAGTGCGATGACATAGGTATGATTGGCAAGCAACGGCGTAGACAACGTTTTAACCCAGTTGGCATATCTCACTTGAGCTAGGCATGGATTATAGGCCAGGTCATCTTTGCGGCTGTATGTAATGGCTAGTTGTTGCCCTGCATTCGCTGTTGCAGAGAACACCGTTTGATTGTTACAGGCATCCGTCGCCGTAAATTGCCCCAGCAATGTGAAATTGTGGTTGTTGAATAGGTTGACGTATCCTGCAGTAAATGTATAGGCATTATTGGCATATGTCACACCAAGCTGTTGGTCGCCGCCATATACCGAGGCATCAACAGTTTCACTTTGTGGGGTGATACAGGTCACCAGCAAGGGGTCATCACAATTACGCCCCCACGCCGCCATTTGCGTGTCTGTCAAGGCCGTCGCATAGATTTGCACATCACGGATCGAGGCACCTGCTTGATTATTGCTACTATCAGCACCGAGATACAGCGGATTTTCCGTTGACAATGTCACCGGCGTAATTGCCACGCTATCACGGGCAACTTGGATACCATCGACATAGATAGCACGCCGATTGTTTTGCAGGCGATAGGCCAAGTGATGCCACGCTTGATCAGTAATTGCAGTCGCGCCAGACAACGTGTTGGCCGCCCCAAAACTCGGCACATTATTGGTCAAACCCAATCGCAAACCAGTACTACTCAACAAGCTCCGCGTTTCAATTATCTGGGGGGCAGTCAGCTTGACCCACATCCCCATGCTAAAGTCGTGACTTGATAACTCTTGGATAATTGACGTGGGTAATTGTAATTTTGCGGTGGTATTTGTCGGAAAATCCCATGCCCCATTGCTCAAAACAGGACAAGTGGTACTGCCGGAATAGGCACTATCACAGCGAATGGTATAGCCATTGGCAGACAAATCACTAAATGATTTGGCAGTCCCTGCCACCGTATCGTCGAGTTTTAGACAGAGTAAATTATTTGAAAACACACACCCTTGGGCATACACACTATTTCCCGTACCCGGCAACAATCTCCCTGGCACGAGGAAGGTTGTTTCTGATTGGGTAGTTGCATCGGCAGCTACCGCAAAACTTTGCAAGTTGCTATTGGGCACCGGCGTATGCGAGCCCATCACCGAATAAAAGGCTAATCCTTGTAAATCGCGGCCAAGAAGTTTATTTCTAATCGTCGTGCGCGTACTAATACGATCCCCAGGACGCAGTACCATATCTGTTTTGCGCGCTTGATACAAATCAGCCCGCTTGGCACTCAATACCTCACTCGGGGTAAGTGCCGTACCAAACACCGCCACATCGTCGAGTCTCACCCCATTTGCACCAACCGTTATGTCACCGAGCGTGCGATACGCACTCCCACGATAATGATTGGTTTCAACACCGTTTTGATAAATGGTATAAAAATCACCATCATAGACCATAACAATATGCGTCCAAACGCCACTGCTCATTAATACCACCGTATTGTCTCGCGGTGATGGAGGTACTACTGCATTCACACTGACATTAATATTGATATTATTGGATTGGAAGAAATAATCACTGTTTGCCGTGGCAGGCTTGACCCACATTGCCACACTAAACTGTGTCACAGGTGCACTATTGGTCACCACACAGCCACCAGTCCCAAAGATGGCAGCATTGGTCGTCCGACTATCGATGGTATCAGCCGCTACCGTTATATTATTACTACAACTCACCGGCGCATTATCAGTGCCATTTGCCGTGGTAATCAGGCGAGAACCGGTGGAGTCTTCGAAATTCAACAACATCTGCGGTGCTAAGGCATCGTGAATCTTGACATCTTCGAATCCCACGATATCGGCACTGTTTTTGGCGAAAGGACTCGTCCCGAGAATCCGCTCACGTAAATCGATGAGCCCATCACTATCGGCATCCGGATTGAGTGGATCTGATTGCACCCACGTCACCAAGGGATTTGCTTGAGGCGTACCACGGTTTTCAATGAAGTAGGTCACATCCCAGCCACCCACCCGATGACAATTCAGCCCCGCAGATGTACATTCGACACGGACAATTTCTTCACCATCACGCAACCCATCACCATCGGTATCGGTTTTATTGATGTCGGTGCCATATTGTAATTCTTGATAGTCACTCAACCTATCCCCATCAGTATCGACATTTGTCGGTGAGGTCTGGAGTAACTTTTCGCGATTATCACTAATCCCGTCACTATCGGTATCAAATAAATCATCCCGGCTGCCAATACCAACTTCGGTTGCGGCAGTCAAACCATCATTATCGGCATCAACAAAATCAGGAAATTTGATGGAATTCGCAGTATCATTCCAAGCAAAGGTATACCGTCCCGTCCCCACGCCTGGCTTCATCGTCATAAAGCCATTCATGGTCGTCGGGAAAATGTCATTAATCACACTATCTGACTGATATACCGCGAGTCCATCTTCTTTGGCATCGTGCGTGCGTAAATAACAGACTGGAATCGGAATGAAAATAAATATCAACACAAGCGGGATGGTAAAGCAAACCTGCTGACGTACTTTATAGGCTTTCGAAAGATACAAATCTGGTAATTTTTGATTGATGCCTGTTGTCGCAAATGGTTGACGCACCAATAAATTAACATCTTTTTTATAGGTATAAGTATAGGTTTCGTCATCAGTAACGATTGTGTCATTATCTGCAACCCAATTGTTAAAGTCGCTACCTACATCAAATGAACCACGCAAATCGACATCACTTGTTCCCAATGCATAGCGATATGATGTTTTTCGGATATCATCATTCCACTGCCAAAAGTAAAATACCGCTTGCCAGGCTGCCGGAAAGGGCATTTTTTCGATGTGATCGGTAACTTTCAGCGTATAGTCAAAGGCATTATCCTTTACGTATCCTTGTATTTTATGTTGGAGCGCTGAATTGTCGCTAATTTTGCGATAATGCGAATATATGTCGTCTGAATCAACCAGTACTGATGTTTTGGAGAACGTAAAGAAGTTAGCGAGGATTCCAGTAATCCCGCCACATAACCATTGGGCAGCAGTGCTCCGTAGCTGGCGTGTCGATAAATTTGCACAGGCAATGGCCGCAATACCGTCGAGCACCGCCACAACCGCTGCAATCACCTGGCCAATTACCGGAATAAAACTAATCACGGCTAATACGACGATTGCAATCGTCATGCCAATTGCCGATGCGACGGCATTCACAATTTGATAGGCAAATTTGGCATTGGCAATCGCAAATCCTGCGACCACCCATGTCGCCGCAACAGCGATGATAGCCCCCACAATTGCACACGCCTTGGCAAATTTCGCTAAGGTGGTGGTGGTTTTTGCCGCACCATTCACCGCCGTAGCCGTGGTAGCCGCGGTGGTGGCAGCAGTACTTGCCGTAGTCGCAACAGTGGTCACGGCACGAAACTCATTTACAGCTTGCACGAGTGCCACAATCCCCAATACCAGACTAACTCCCCCCAAAGTATTGTTGATAATGAGCGTGTCTTCATCCGATGTCAATGACCCACTCAGTTGCGCAATCGAAATAGCCAGCGAGGCCATCGCCACCGCTATCCCTAACCCGGCAATCGCCGTTGAACTGTTTGCCCCAAATGAGTTTTCTGCCTCAACATTAAACTCAGCAACAGTTTTCATGATATCCGCGAGTTTGGATACGCTATTTGATGCATAACCAGTATCATCAATTTGCGCTTGATTTTCAGGGTCATCATTCGTACTTTGTTCGATAATCGATCCCCACATACTCCACAACTGCGCAATTTCGTTGTTCCACGTTGCATTGAGCGAGATTACCTCAGTACCTGGTGGTTTATTTGCGAGGGCGTCCGCAGTACCCTGCATAAACAGGGCAACATTGGTCTGAGCAAACGAAGCAATATAACTCTGAATAAATAATCGGAAGTAGGTTTGCCATTCTGGCAATGTGAGCGTTGCGTCAGGAGATACCGTTGGCGCCGGGATATTTGCCTCTGCAATGGCGATTTCGCTCACCAAATCACTCTGGCTAAAGGCCTGCCACTGCCCAGCACTCACCGTAAACATCTGACCATAAAACATGCGTGACGCGCCAACAACAATATCACTCGAAAACGCCAACTGTGTGGTGGCATTATCGAATGTTGCCCGCCGGCTGCGCACTTCGTTCATCACAATCATGCCGGGGCGACAAATCACCGATGTATCGTTTTGACACGCAGTCATGGCAGTCGTATTGGGCGTATTGACGCCATTCACATTACTACAGTTGACTTGATTGTTTGTTGCACACAAATTCGCATTGAGGAGTTTGGGTACTTCTGCCAAGATTTTGATAAAGTCTTTATCCGTGGGGTAACTCGTCGTATATACTTTCGTGGCAGTACCATCGATACCATACGTGTTTGTATTGGCATTATTATTAAATATTCCCACAATTGATTTCTGCGGGTTACTATCAGTCACATTTAAATAGGGCGTATTGAGGTAATGCATTTGCAATGCTTTAGTGATTTGGGCAATGCTCAAACGGCGCTTCTGGGCATCAATTACGCCAGATTTACTCGTGTCTTCGTAGATAATTGCCGCATCTACGCCATTTTGTTCGGTCGCTGTAATCCCCGCCAGCTTCCAATCGCTATAGTATGAATGCACCCGGCTTATTTTTTCTGCGCGGTTACTCTCATCACAAGCCGCATCTGTTTCGGTACATTGATTTTGCAGCGACGAAATAAGCCATTGCAAACGATATTTGTGGGACGACCCCCAGGCATGGTTATTGGCGTAATACATGATGGCGTTATAGGCGACTGCCGTACCACTATCATCAGTAACCGTAGATAGTGGCACATTCAACGTCAATTCAGTTGTCTTTGATATACCTTCAGTATCATAACTCCACCCCACACTAATCCCATATGGGGCAAGTTTGGTGGTATCAATCCAACTCGGGCGAAGCGATTGATCGGCCGCACACGTATTGGTCGACTTACATGGTAATACGGGCAAATTCCCATAATCACCATTGCTCACATTACTAATATCAATCCGGATTTCGAGGAGTGCGGTGACCTTGATATCGCCGTTTTGCGACGCAGTGTCATTTGCAAGTGGATTGATACTCCCCGTTGGAGTCACAATATCTGTACTGGTCGTGGTCGCAAATGTCGTATCGGTTGTCCGTTGGATACGCCCGTTTTTATCGTTGCTTGGCCAGTCCAAAATCGCATTATTGGCATAGAGTAATTTTGCATCAGTGGGTCGGATTTGTAGCTCCAGCGTCACTGGTTTGTTGTTGGCCGGCAACCCATTGATAACCAAACCATACGGATTGGCATCGCCAAACACGGTGGTGCTGTTGTTGAGCGGAGTCAAGTCAGTATTATCTGGTACGCCATCATTGTCGTCGTCGTTATCGAGGAAGTTGGGAATTTTGTCCGTATCGGTGTCATAACACGCTGCAGTTGGGGTCGCGCTTTTTAATCGTTCTGCACACTCAACCCCATCACTAAACCCATCGTTATTGGTGTCGTTTACAAATGGTGACGAATAATAGGCATTCCCGTCAATAGTGGTTGGGGCGGTGACTTCTATAGAGTCTGTCAGCCCGTCATTATCGGTATCTAGTTGGGTAGGTTGCGTTCCTAGCCGGATTTCTTGCAGGTCATTCAGATTATCACTATCAGTGTCAGCATTCGTAAGCGATGTGCCATAGATACACTCTTGATCGTTGGTGAGACCATCACTATCAGTATCAGCAGTTTTATCGTCTTCAACCAGCGCACTACAATCAGTATTTGTCCCAGCTTCAACCACACGTAATTTCCCCGATGAGACGACCCGCATGTTACTCGGGCTCGTTACCCCCGCAGCCGGGAGCATGATGCCCATGGGTTGATTTAGGGGTGCGACAAGTGGATTAAACACTCTTGGTTTGCTCGGTGGTGTTCCGGGTTGTTCGTTTGAAGTCGTTGTAGCCTTTGTCACGGGGATATTGCTAAATGGCTGATAAATAGTCATCGCCACCACCAGCATGGTAATCGGCAAATACATCCGCCGCCCAAACAGCTGAATAATGGAAATCAAGAGCAATAATGCGGCCAAACTCAACGCCACCATCAGCCAGCTCCGCAAGCTAGATGCGTCGATGCCCACATACCGACTCAACACAAACAATGGCTGATTCCACAAGGCCCGGAGCTCGAGTCCCGTCCGGGCATATCCAAAAAACTCCATGCGAATATCAAGATTCGTCGCCGTCTCACGTGCCGTTTGCGGTAAGAGCAGTTGGAGCACCAATTGCTTGGGCAGTCCTTGAGAATCAATGTTTAGTTGACCATTGCCACTACTCAACCGCAATTGTTCGGACTGAGCTGCCTGATATGTTTGATCGTTGTAGGTAATGCCGTGCAGTGCATCCATATGGAGCAAGCGTTGAATATGATCGGTAAATGCTTTCCCATCAAAGCCAAACACATATCCGACGGCCCCTTGTACGCGCACATCCTTCATGCCTGCCAAATAGGTCAACCCACTTAATTGCCCAACGAGCGCATCAGCGGATGCAGGTTGCCACGTGCCATCGTCACGCATGACATAGGTACGACCATGCACCCGACGGATATACATACGCGATTCGCCGGTAGGCGTGATGTTGGTCAAGGTTAATTCTGCAGATTGCGTCGCTTCGTCTGTCCGCCCCTCGATGCGTAATTGCGTGTGTTGCGCAGGACGACCATAATTCCCAATATTTGGTACCGGCGCAGTACGCTGATCAATGTCAGTGCGAAACGAATAACTGCCACTCAACTTGGCCATTTCCCAGGCATTTTTGGCCTGGCTGGCAGGGGATAAATTATTTACAATATTAACGAGTGTGTAACCGATGAGCATTACGATTATCACTATCGATAAATATAGCCATGCAATACGAAAACGAAACTTTGGCATATTATTCTCACGTTAATTCTTCTCTGGATTAATTCTAAATATTAATCATTATGTTGTCAATCATTTACTATTACTAAACATTTAACTATCGTTATAGGCAAATTTCGTTTCTTGCTGATAATCTGTGTGGTTATTCTTTCATTTTACTAGGACAAAATAGCCTAAAATAAACCTATAGCCACATATAATTGTCAATATATTCACTCCTATACCCCCATATCATAGTTGCACGTTGCTGATTTGGTTTGTATGTGCAAAGTATTTATGCCAATCTCGGCGGCTCGCTGGGTGGGTGATGGTGCACCGA
>CAISXI010000240.1 GCA_903889425.1 uncultured Roseiflexaceae bacterium
CCATCACGCTCGACCCATACGCCACACTGCCCACCTGATTTGCTGATGCCCAGCTCGACTTCACTGCCGTCCATGCGCAGCACGGGGTGGTAGTATTTGGCGACTTTTTCGGCATCACCCACGATGTAGTGGCCGATGAGTGAACGGCGGAAGCGGTCGCTACTGGTGTTGGGGTAGCTGCCGTGGATCATTTGGCCATTGAAAAAGAACATGTCGCCGGCCTTCATGATGACCGGTGTGACCTGCATCCCTTCGGGCACCGGCACCATCACATCGGTGAAACTCTGGGTGGTGTCTGACGGTACCGTGCAGAGCAACGGCAACAAATGACTGCCCGGGACGACCTGCATACAGCCGTTGGCTTCGTCGCAGTCGTCGAGGGGCAACCACGCCGCCATACAAGTGCCTGGCTGGACGCGCAAGTAGTATTGGTCTTGGTGCAGACCTTGGCCACGGGCGCCTGGTGGTTTGAAGTAGAGCATGGTTTGTACGGCATAGGGGGATTTGTCGAGCAGGGCCGTCATGATGGTGTTGATGCGATCATCGAGCATCCAGTTGAGGCTTTTGCCGTCCCAGCGGTGCATGTGAATCATGCGCGGGTATTGTTGCAGTGGGTCGGGGATGTTGTCGTCGCCACCAATCGGGACGCCAGCAAAATCACCTTCGTGGGCACCCTGACGGCGCATTTCCATGTAGTGACTGACGAATTCAGCGATTTCCATTGGGCTAAACACGCCGCGCACGACGGTATACCCTTCGCGGTCGAATTGTTCGCGATTGGCTTGGAGTGCTTGGGGAGTAAGTGACATTCCGCGCTCCTTTGCAAGGGAATGAGAGTGGGCTGTGTAATTATTGTATCATGCTAGTAATCGTTGTTGTTTTACTATATCAAAAGGCAACATGGTGTTGTCACTGTACTCGCTGGCTCGCACTGGATACAAGTACACTTATTTGTGATACCCAATATGCCGGCGAAACAACGAGTACAAGCCAGGTGCTTTATATGCGTACATCTGCCGTTTTTGCGCGGTAATTAGGTGGTTTTTTGTAGCGGTATTGAATTGGAGCACGTATTTTTTATGGATAGTGACACCATTCGCCAACAAAATCAACGCTCGTGGGATGCCGTCGTACCCGCCCATGTCAGCCATCATCACGATGTGCCTGGCTTCTTGCGGGCTGGCGGCAGTTCCCTTTTTGCCGAAGAACAAGCCCTGCTCGGTGATATCGCCGGCCTGCGCCTAGCCCACCTGCTCTGCAATGCCGGGCTCGACACCTTGAGCCTGGCCAATCGTGGTGCCCACGTGACGGGCGTCGATATTAGTGGCGTGGCGATTGCCCAAGCCCAAACCTGGGCGCACGACAGCGGGATTGCTGCCACCTTTATCCAATCAGACGTCTACGATTGGCTGGCCACCACCGCCAGCCGCTACGACCGCGTCTATTGCGGCTATGGCGTACTGTGCTGGCTCAACGATTTAACCACGTGGGCGCAAGGTATCGCGCGGGTGCTGGCGCCAGGTGGTCGGTTTGTGCTGATGGAGTTTCATCCCACCTCCAACATGTTTGATGGCCAATGGCAGTTGCACCGCGATTACCCCCATGGCGGTCGCCAACTCGATTTGCACGGCATCGACGATTACGTGGCGGGGTCGGGGGGCGGGTTGACGCCGTCAGGGTATGCCCCTGGTGTGGCTGCATTCGTGAATACCGAGCCATGTCATTTGTTTCAGTGGAGCGTCGGCGAAGTAGTGACGGCGTTGGCACAGGCCGGACTCACCATCACACGCCTCGAAGAGTATTTGTTTTGTAATGGCGAAAAACCGTTTGCGGATATGGTGCCTAGCGACCAGCGCCGCATGGTGGCTCCGTCCCACATCCCCAAAATCCCGTTGTTGTATGGCATTGCCGCCCAGAAAGGAGCAGAATGATGGACCGGATTGTCTTGTCGGGCATGCAGTTTTTTGGCTATCACGGCAC
>CAISXI010000241.1 GCA_903889425.1 uncultured Roseiflexaceae bacterium
AGAAGCCGGTGCTGATTTGGGGGCCGACCCCCAGACGGTTTTTTGGCGGATTACCTTGCCACTGATTATGCCAGGGGTGATTGGCGGGGCGCTACTCGCCTTTACGTTGTCACTCGATGACTTCATTATCAGTTTCTTTACAGTAGGACCAGGCACCAACCTGCTCCCCGTCGAGGTGTATGGTCGGGTCAAACGAGCAATTACGCCGTCGATTAATGCGATTTCGACCATCATGTTGCTGGTGTCGATGGGGTTGGTGTTTCTGTCGCAATTTGTGCAACGACAACGGGACTAATCACAATGTTGTGATGTGGGCATAGATGCAGTGAATGTACGATGTTTTTTGATGAAAGGGTTGGTTTGATGAAACAATTGTTGCGTAGTATGACATTGTTGGTGTTTGTGTTGGTGTTGATGGCCTGTGGTGGCGCTCCGGCCGCTCCTGCCGCGACTGATGCGACGGCTGCCCCAGAAGCCCCGGCTGCGATGAGTGATGGTGTCGACAAAACCAAGTTGGCGGCTGAATTGCATGTCTACAATTGGACCGATTACATCGATCCGGCCTTGTTGACGGCCTTCGAAACCGAATACGGCGTCAAAGTCATCGTCGATAATTACGACCAAAACGAAGACATGATTGCCAAAGTGCGTGCCGGTGGCTCGGGCTACGACATCGTAGTGCCATCCGATTATGCCGTCGAAATCATGTGGCGGGCCGAGTTGCTCCAAGAGCTCGACAAATCGATGCTCACCAACATCGTGCACAACGAACCAACCCTGCTCAACAAATACTTCGACGAAGGCAACAAATACTCGGTGCCCTACATGTATGGCATCACCGGGATTGCCTACAACAAAAAAACCTTCCCAACTGCTCCCGATAGCTGGTCAACCTTGTTTGATGTGGCCAATGCCGAAAAATACCAGGGGCAATTTAGCATGCTCGACGACGAGCGTGAAGTGCCCGGGTCGGCCTTGCGCTACCTCGGCTATTCGTTGAACGAAACCGACCCCGCCGCCATGCAAAAAATCCAAGAGTTGTTGATTGCCCAAAAACCCTTTTTGGCAGCCTACAACAGTAGTGACGTCAATCGCAAATTGTCGAGTGGCGAATACGTGATGGCACAGGCTTGGAGCGGTCAAGCGATGCAAGCCCGCAACGGCTTGGGTGACGAATTTGCCGGCAATCCCGATATCGGCTTCGTAATCCCCAAAGAAGGGGGCATGATTTGGATGGACAACATGACCATCCTCAAAGATTCCCCCAATGCCTATACCGCTCATGTGTTTATGAACTACATGATGCGCCCCGAAGTCGCCGCCCAAAACACGTCGTACATCGGCTACTTGCCCCCCAACAAAGACGCTATCCCGTTGATGGATCAAACCGTCCGTGACTTGTACGCCGAAGGTTTTTCGCCCGATGCCGAAGTCATGAAGCGCCTCGAATGGGCTGTCCGCAACGAGACCACTGCAGTCTTTTCGGATGTCTGGACCGCCGTCAAAGGCGAATAATCTGAGCCACCGTCGCGGTACGCGTGATTACATATCACGCGTACCGTTTTTTTGTACATGCATTGTTCACGGTGCGGTAGATGATTGTTTGGTAGAGTAGAGACAATCGCTTATCAGAGGAGGTTCGTCATGTTGCCAGCCCAATTAACCCTTGGCCCGTTGGCCTTACGCGTCCACAACATCGAACGCATGTATGCGTTTTATACCCAAGCCTTGGGGATGACGTTACACGCTCAATCCGACGCCGATGGCTCATGCCTGCTCGGCAGCGAGGCCGCGGTGTTGTTGCATTTAATCCCCGATGCCACCGCCGTACCAGCACCTCGCAATGCGGGGCTGTACCATGTGGCGTATCTATATCCCACCCGGGCAGCTTTGGCGACGGCTATCCGCACCTATGTGAGCACTGGTCTGAAACTCCAAGGTGCGTCGGATCATGGTGTCAGCGAAGCGCTGTATTTGAGCGACCCCGAAGGCAACGGCATCGAATTGTACGTCGATCGCCCACGCAGTGCTTGGCCCAGCCAAAACGGTCAATTGACG
>CAISXI010000242.1 GCA_903889425.1 uncultured Roseiflexaceae bacterium
ACCCGCGCGCGGACGATTCTGGGCTGGGAGCCACAAGTGTCGGTCCAAGAAGGATTGCAACGCACCATTCCATGGTTCCGCAGTCAACTCCAACAATTGGGGGAATTGGCATGATCAAGGCATCGGCCTGGCCGCGTGTGTTGTGGCAGACACCCCTCATCATGTGGGGTGTCATCTATGCCATTGTGGCTGTGCCGATGCAAGATTATCTGATGCTGGCGGGGTATAGTCATTCGCAGTTGGCGACGGTGGTATTAGTGGCGACGCTGTTGTTGACGTGGCAGTTGCGCCGTTGGCAGCAGTGGCCTAGCGACGAAACGACGCCAGCGCGGGTAATGATGCTCGTGGCGCTCTGCCTCGCAAGTGGCTTTGCGCCGGCAGGGTGGCGCAATGGCGTCGACGAAATCCGGCGCTGGGGACTGGCATTGCTGGTTGGTTACCTGGTCTATGTGGTGCCACGCCGCTGGCAAGATGTGGCGGTATTGGTGGTAGCATTAATCCTTGCGCCGCTGGGAGAAGCCATCTTTGCGTTGGTGCAAAGTGTACGTGGGATTGGCCCAGCGGCCTTCCAGATCGCCAATTCGCCATTTATCCGTGCTTTTGGCACCATCGGGCAGCCCAATTCGTTTGCTGGCTATCTCAACGGTGCCTGGCCATTGGTACTCTGCCTCACCGTTGTGGCGTGGCAACGGCGCAGTCGCTGGGGGTGGCTGTTGCTAGGGGCGCTGGTAGTGATTGGGGCAGCGTTACTGTTGTCGTTTTCACGGGGGGCCTGGATTGGTGCGCTGGCAGGGGTGCTGGTGATTCTCTGGCTGGTGGGGGGCTGGTGGCGCCGGGGCGTGGCGCTGATTGTGGTAACTGCGGTGGTCGTGTTGGCGGGGGGCTGGCAGTACGTGCCGGCGCCATTTGGTCCCCGCCTCGGCAGTGCTACACAGATTTTTCGTGCGCCAGACATTATGCGTGATGACGCGCAACAGCGCCCTACGGTATATGCGGCAGTCGAACGGGCTGCCCAATTCAACGCCGGCGTGGCAATGTGGCAGAGTGCGCCGGTGCTGGGGGTGGGGCCTGGCAGTTATACGCGGGTCTACCCTGAATTTGCCCGCCAAGGCTGGTTGATATCGCGGGGGCACGCCCATAATGCGTATGTCCAAATCGCTGCCGAGCAAGGGATGGTTGGATTACTTGCGTTTCTGGGCTTGTGGGTGGTGCAATGGCGACGGGCATGGCGCACGACGCAGATTGCGGGTACGGCACGGTGGGTGGCAATCGCCGCCTGTGGTACGATGGCAGCAGTTGCAGTGCATGAATGTTTTGAATATCTGCAGGTCAATTACTTGCCGTTACATACGGCAGCGGTGGTAGCGTTGGCGGGCGTGGCGATGCGTTTCGCGCCCACAGTGCGGGAGGAACAAGCATGACCTATCTGGTCACTGGTGGGGCTGGGTTTATTGGCAGCCACGTCGTCGATGCCTTATTGGCACGGGGCGAACGGGTGGTGGCGTTTGATAATTTCAACGATTACTATACCCCCGACCGCAAACATCGGCACTTAGTTGCCGCCCACTCCAATCCCAATTTTACGTTGGTCGCAGGTGATATCCGCGATACCGAAGCGTTAGCACACCTATTTGCCACACATAAACCAACTCATGTGGCGCATTTGGCCGCCATGGCAGGTCCGCGCTACTCGGTACAACACCCGCTGTTGTACGAAGAAGTCAATGTGCGTGGTACCATGCACATCCTTGATTTGGCGCGCCGCTATGCCGTCAAAGGATTGATTATTGCCTCGACATCGTCGGTATACGGAGCCTTGCCGACTCCTTGGGATGAATCCCAGTCGGCCGATCGCCCGTTGTCACCCTATGCCGCCACCAAGCGGGCTGCGGAGATCCTCGCATATACCTACCACTATCAATACGGTGTACCAACGCGAGTATTGCGCTTTTTCACCGTATATGGTCCCCGTGGCCGCCCCGATATGACCCCGAGCTTGTTTGTCGACAAGATGCGGCAAGGTGCTCCGATTACGTTGTTTAACGGTGGTGTGGGAGTGTATCGTGACTGGACGTATGTCAGTGATATTGTGGCAGGTGTACTGGCAGCCTTGACTTGTGATTTGCCCTTTGAAGTCTTTAATTTGGGTAATTCTGACCCTGTTGAATTGATTGAATTTGTGCGGGTGCTCGAGCAGATTACCGGATTGACTGCGCTGATTGAATCGCAACCTTTGCCTGCTGCTGACCCACCGCGCACGTTTGCGCGGATTGATCGCGCCCAGACGTTGCTGGGCTTTCAACCGCAAACGCCACTCGCTCGCGGGTTGGCCCAATATTGGGAATGGTATCGTCGTGAATATGGATGCTAAAAACAACACGAGTGAGCGTGGATTTTCGTTGGTCGATGCCTTGCGCCGCCCCCGTACGTGGGTGTCGTTTGGGATGGCCGCAGCCTTGATTTTTTTCGTGTTTCGCAGCCTCGATGTCAGTGTGGCTGAAACATGGGCGTCTATGCGCGAGACAGATGTCAAATATTTGTTTGTGGCGTTAGGGGTCTTTTATTTGACTTTTCCGTTACGGGCCTTGCGCTGGCGTATGCTGCTCGAAAATGCGGGTATTGCGCCCAAAGCGGCGCGTACCAGCTGGGCGTCATTACCAGCCTTGATGGAATACATTTATCTGTCGTGGTTTGTGAATTGTGTGGTGCCCGCCAAATTAGGTGACGTCTATCGCGGCTATTTGCTCAAACATAACGGTAAGGTGTCGTTTTCGGCGACGGTGGGTACCGTGTTTGCGGAGCGATTGCTCGATATGTTGGGGTTGTTCACTTTTTTGCTGATATCGGGGATGGCGGTGTTTGGCACGCATGTGCCTGTCGAGATGCAATGGTTGTTTTGGGTGGGGGCTGGGCTGGTGGCAGTGATTGTGCTGTTGCTGTTGAGCCTGCGCTGGTTAGGACCGATTGCGCAACGCTACATTCCCGTCCGCTTCCAACAGCGCTATACGCAGTTTTCGGCTACCGCACTACAATCATTCAATCCCCGAATTTTACCGGGGTTGATTGGTTTGACGTTGGTGATTTGGTTGCTCGAAGGGTGCCGGCTCTACTTCGTGATTGTATCGATGCATAACCTCGGGTTGGAGTTGCCGTTATCGTTAGTGATTTTTGTGTCGCTGGCATCGTCGTTGTTGACGGTGGTACCCTTTACCCCGGCGGGGCTGGGGTTGGTCGAAGGTGCCGTCACGGCGGTGCTGGTGACGATGGTGCATGTGACGCGGCACGTGGCGTTGGCGGTCACATTGCTCGACCGCTTGATTAACTTCTGGAGCATCATTATTTTCGGGACGATTTTGTATATTGTGAGTAAACGGCGATGACGGTGCGTGTGGCCATTGACTATACGGCAGGGGCCTGGCAAGGTGCCGGGATTGGGCGCTATACCC
>CAISXI010000243.1 GCA_903889425.1 uncultured Roseiflexaceae bacterium
AGCCACAAGGTCAGATCAAACATGCCGTCATGCCAAGCCCACAAGCCGGCGATGGTGGCCGATGTACCAGTCATCACCAGCACGGCGGCGCGTGATGCCACCAACCAGCGCGAGATGATGTCGAGCCCTTGCCATTCGGCGAGGCTCAAGCGCGGAATGGTGCGCAAGGCCTTGCCCCACATTGCAATCATCTACGTTCCTTTCTATTGCGCACCCATACTGATTGGGTCGCATCACTTAGTCACATTGCGTAGCCGGCAAATAACGACACTGGATAATTTCGCTCAGCAACGCCACACTCAGTAGCACACCGCCACTTGCAAGGATGATGGCAATCAGCCAATGCCAGACCGCAAGGCGCTGGCCATGGCGCAACGGCCACAACGCCAGCCCACTACTCGCACACATCCAAGCGATTCCCATAGCGAGTACCCAGATTTCGTGGGGGCTGGTATGCCCCGTAGGTCGCAACCATTGCATAAATTGGGGCTGTTGACTCACTACCAGCTGATTGACAACCACAAAGGGGATGTTGCTTGTAAGTGCCCCAATGGCATACCAACCAACAGCCAAACGCATGACTGACTCCGATATTTGCAGGGATTTATCTATCGCATATTGTCGCACACAATCGACACTGTTACAATAGTTTTGTGATGATTTACACAAAGGCACATTACAATGATGCGTAGACGTTTTTGGCGATTATATTTCACGCTCTTGGGCATTGTTGTGCATATTTTTATCTACGACATATTGTTGGTACGCTGGTTTGGGAATAGCACGATTCGGCGGTGGGTGCGCTTAGCACAGCGCTTCCGGCGGCTAGCGATTGACCTCGGCGGCGTGCCCATCAAACTCGGGCAGTTTCTCAGTGTACGGGTCGATGTATTGCCAGCACCGGTTACCGCCATTCTCGCCGATTTACGCGACCAGGTGCCGCCCGTTGATTTTGCCCAAATCATCCCCGTATTTACGGCGGCATGGGGGCAGCGGTACGACCACGTGATGGCTGATTTTGAGAGCACACCAGTGGCGGCGGCATCGCTGGGGCAAGTCTACAAGGCACGCCGGCGTGATGATCAACGGCTCGTGGCCATCAAGGTATTGCGTCCAGGCATCCACACCGTGATTGCCACCGATTTGGCGGCAGTGCAAGCGATTGTGCGCTTGATCAAAAACTATCCCTTGATCCGACAGCGCGTCGATTTACAGCGCATTTTTGACGAATTCGCCTTGGTCTTACGCCAAGAGCTGGATTATCGCATCGAAGCCAACAACAACGCCACCTTGGCGGGATTCCTCGACCAAATGCCCCGCGTGGCATTGCCCGTCATCCACCCCGATTTGTCGAATCGTGACGTGTTGGTGATGGACTGGGTGGAGGGGATCAGTCCCGACAACGGTGAAGCGCTGACCGCTGCCGGGATTGACCGCAAAGCGGTAGCGACCCAATTGCTGGACATTTTTTTTACGCAATGCTTTGTGCATGGCACCTTCCACGCCGACCCCCACCCGGGCAATTTGTTGATTGTGCCCAAGGGCAATGGTGATTGGACCCTGACGCTCCTCGATCTCGGGGCGGTGGCCCACGTGCCGGCCCCGTTGCAAAAACATTTACGGGCGGGGGTGATTGCCATGGTGGGCAACGATGTGCCCCGCTTGATGCAGGCCTTTGACGATTTGGGGATGATTTTGCCGGAGGCCGACCGAGACGATATCCAGCGTGTCTTGCGGCGGGTGTTGGCCGATGTGTTTGACCGCAGCATCGCCGATTTGCGCACTATTGACGTCAAAAGCATCGCCTACGACACCCGTGATGTGATGCTGAGCTTGCCGTTCCAGTTACCCCAAGACGTAGTCTATCTCGGCCGGGCCTTGGGGTTGTTGAGTGGGGTGGTGACGATGCTCGACCCCGAGATTAATTTCTTTCGGGCGGCGCAACCACTCGCACAACGCTGGTTGAAAGATGGCCAGGGGTCACTAATCGATGGGGCCATCAAGCTGGGACGGCAATTAATCGGGTTGCCACAGCGCCTCGATGGGGTGCTCAACCAACTCGAGCAAGGGCAGTTGCGGGTCGACATGCGCCGCCTCGAACGCCAACTCCAGCGCATGGAAACGACCCAGCGCCGCCGCGACATGTTGATAGTGGCGTTGGTGCTGGTGGTGGGGTATTTCGTGTGGCGGTAGTTCTCGCAGGACTGTTGGATTGTTCGAAGACATGCCTCGAACTTGTGCTTATTGGCAGAGCGACATGACGCAGCACTAGGTTAGTGGTATCGGGAAATTTTCATTGAGGAACAGCTCGGCTTTGGCTATTTTGGCGTGATGTTTGGTCATATCGGTTGATTTCAAAAGCATCCCCATGCGTGAATTCGCCGCAATTGTGGCGCTGTTTTTGTGCAAAAATCGCCAAAACAACCCATCCCAAATCCCGCACCATGGGTCGTTTTTGGTATAATCACTCATTTTTAAAATGTAATTTGACGCAGAAATATAGGGCTTGGTGGTAATCAAGCCCCCATCGGCATATTGACTCATGCCATAGACGTTGGGCACCATCACCCAGTCATAGGCATCAATATAAAACTCCATAAACCAACGGTAAATTTCATGGGGGTCTACCTCACACAGACACATGAAATTACCCAAAATCATCAAGCGCTCAATATGGTGGCTGTAACCATATTTGAGGGCTTTTTTGATGGCATCATCGACGGGTTTGATGCCGGTGGTACCGTTATAAAACGAACTAGGCAATGTTCTTTTGTGCTGAAAAAAGTTTGCATTGCGTTCTTTGACACCATCGCGCTCATACACAATCATCATGAACTCGCGCCAGCCGATGATTTGGCGGATAAACCCTTCGAGCGAGGCAAACGGCACATTGTTTTTGGCGGCAAACTGGAGTGTGTCGTCCACCACTTCACGGGGG
>CAISXI010000244.1 GCA_903889425.1 uncultured Roseiflexaceae bacterium
ACACGCAAATCCTTGGCGCCAATGGCATCGGCAATTACCCCGATTTGAAAACACAATACCAACACGGGGATGAGGAGTAGTACGCCAAGCCAAACCCATCGATAATTACGTGGGCGCGTTCCTTTGGGGAGTTTTAGACGACTACTCCGTGGCAAAATAATCGTTGACCCAGGCGTTACGCCATCACGGAGGCGTCTTTCACGGGGAGTACGTGGTTGCATAACGTTCGTTCTCGCCATTTCACTCTCAAAACGCAATTATTGTACTACGGAGTCGTCTATATATGGTGGATTTTTACGCAGTGCACGAATCTATAAAATACATCACGAATACACTAGGCATCATAACATACGCTGAAGTCACTGACTGCCACGGCGCTATTTGCATACGCTATACTAGAGCGTGATGCGCAATCAAAGGATATTGGGATTATGCCACAGGGTAAACCAGCAATTCACACACCAGCGCGACCGCCCACCCCAACACATATCCAGCATCCTGCTGATGTGTATTACAGTCATGCGTGGCGTTGGTTTTTGGGGATTAGTGCGTTACTTGGATTAGGCTTAATTAGGCAACGCCGCTGGGGACTCATTGCGAGTATCGGTGCATTCATTGCCGGCGTGCTCCGCTACGCAGCAAAACACGAACCGGCGCAACCACAACTCCACCATGTACATATTCATGACACACGTATTCCGTTTGGGTTTGATGGATTTACCATCGGGCAGATTAGCGACATTCATCTCGGGCAACCACATAGTGATGCCAATTTGCGTTGGGCTATTACCATGCTCAACACGTTGTCACCAGACTTGATTGTATTGACCGGTGACTTAGTCAACGACCGCCCCGCCATCGAACGATTGCCGTACTATCTACGGCAACTACATGCCCCGTATGGCGTCTATGCGATTACCGGCAACCACGACTATGTCGAAGGCATTGCCGATGTCATCCAGGCACTGCATTTTGCGGGGGTACCGTTGTTGCGCAATCAAGGCTTTGTCCTCAATCATCATGGCGACAATATCTGGATTGCTGGTAGCGATGATATTTGGCATGGGCAGATGCGCATCGACCGCGCTGTGGCAGATGCGCCCTACAATATGCCGGTGTTGTTGCTGGCGCATGCCCCTGATGCCGTCTATGAAGCCAACGCGTATCCCAATATTTTTTTGCAGTTGGCGGGGCATGTCCATGGCGGGCATATCCGCCTGCCGGGATTAGGGCCGCTGGCTCGCCCCCGCTATGGGCGCTGGTTTACCCATGGCACCCAACGCGTCCAAAACACCTGGCTCCATATTTCACTCGGGTTAAGTGGCCGCGCACTCCGACTTGGCAACCCACCCGAAGTAGGGGTGATTCATCTACATGCAATTACCACAAAGGACGATGATGCAACGCACAATTAATGGCTGGATTTGGCTGACTGATGTCGCCGTATTGTTATTATTTGCCGCTATTGGTCGCCAAAATCATGGTGAAAGTAATCCCATCAGTGCGATTATCATCACCGCATTACCATTCATCATTGCCTGGTCGCTCGTGGGGTGGGTGGCTGGGCAACTGCACCAGCGCCCGCGCTGGCAATGGATCTGGCAAAGTGCCGTCGCCAACATCGTTGCGAGTGTTATTGGCTTGGGTATCCGAGCACTATGGCTCCAACGTGGTATTCCACTCAGTTTTGCGCTAGTGGCACTCGGGGTTACCACACTTTTTTTGCTAATTGTCCGGATTATTTATAGCCTACGACCGCTCCCTACCGCTTAATTATCCTCCACCCGTTCCATTCATCGCAGGTGGAGGATGGGTGCGCAAGAAAGGTACCACGATGAGCAATACCCTCCTCACGTTGATTCGCCACGGTGAATCGTTTGCCAATGTCGAGCCCATCGTGGAATCGTATACCTGCCGTGGGTTGACGCCCAAAGGCATAACGCAGGCTCACGCATTGGCACAGCGTATCACCACCGAACAATGGCAATACGACGTGCTCTATACCAGCACCCTCAAACGAGCCCAGATGACGGCGCAAATCATTGCCCCCGCCCTCAATTTACCAATTAGCGGAGAAGATGGTCTGCACGAACTACGCGTAGGCGAAATCGATGGGATGAATTACCGCGATGTCTCACAACAATACCCTGCGTTTGATAATGCTATTAATGATGTTCACACCAAAGTTGCACCTGCTGGTGAGAGCTGGAATGAATTTGCCTTGCGCTGTGCGACAACCCTACATGCCATTGCCACCCGTCATGCCGGCCAACGCATCGCAGTGGTTTGTCATGGTGGGGTGATTGAATGTGCGTTTTTGTGGGCCTGTGACCTCAATGCCGGCGTGCGCCGACGAGTGGCATTCCCTGCGCGTAACACTGCATTGACGACTTGGCATCACCGGATTAGTCCGTTTGATCAGCGGCTCGAATGGCAGTTGCTCTGCCATAACGACCATGCGCACCTCCTCTCGATGTAATATTGCATGAACTAATTATTTATATACGCAGTGCAAAAAATTAGCACTGCTATTGGGGGAATTAATTCCCCTCTCTTTTTGGCGTATCACATGGGATATCTATGCTGTTTTTGCCTTATATAACCGAGATGACCGGTTCTTTATCTCGTGATTCAATTGCGAAAGAGTATTTCTTTTGGATGTGCTACTATCCAAAAATTTATCACTCTCATGTCAGCTCTATACACAATCACTTCATCATTCATACAATACTTTCATGGTATACTTCAATTGGATCGTGTTTTTATGAAATATCTCTATGACAGCAAAAACCACCGTTGTGACATCATCAAAGTCGTTCGTGCTCACATGGGATCATGTGGTATTTTTGGCCATCTTGGGGTTAAGCATTATCACACGGCTCTGGGGGCTTGGTGACCGTGCCTTACACCACGATGAAACCTTACACGCCGACTACTCCTACTCATTGTTCGCCGGACTTGGATTTGTGCATGACCCTTTGCTCCACGGACCATTTCTCTATGTAATGGGGGCTGTGGGGTATTTTTTCTTTGGCGACAACGACGCTACCGCCCGGATTTCCCCAGCGCTATTCAGTATTGCATTGGGATTAACGCCGTATTTATTACGTCGTGAAATCGGTCGTACTGGAGCAATTATCGCCAGTATCGTGATGCTTGCGTCCCCGGTATTTTTGTATATCGGGCGCTTTTTCCGTCATGATATTTACGCCGTGTTGTTTGAGGTGTTGGTGGTTATTGCCATCCTACGCTATGCCCGTAGCCGCGAACCACAATGGCTAATTGTGGGTGCGGTGGCATTGAGTTTGATGTTAACAACCCTCGAAACCACCTATCTCTTCATTGCGATTTTCTTACCGGTAATTGTGGCGGTCTTTTTTTGGCAGGTATGGCGACCAGGGTTAATCGCCGTTGCAGCCATCGGCGTGGTGTTGGTGGGATGTGTATTTATATTGCCTGGCAAAGCACAGCCGGCGATTAATCCCACCGAAGACATTACTATTTCGCGTGCGAACGGGACGTATGTCTGCCCGAGTAGTCCATTAACAGACTACGTTGATAATCCAATCCAAGCCAAACAGCCTGGGCCGTTATTTGGCTTGGGGCCACTCGAAACTATCGACAACATGTATGCCCTGTGTGTACGCAATCAATCGGACAACGATTGGAGTGCCTACTTCTTTAAGTTGTGGCAATTCTTCCGCCATCCAGCGATTTTGGCTGCGCTATTACTCACCATCAGTGGGGGCGTCGCATTGTGGTATGTGGTTTGGAAGCGCGTCCGTGACGGGATGACGTTGTGGCAACGCGCCTTGAAAAACCCCAACCCGCTCATTACTGCCTTTGCCAGTTTAGCCGCATCAGACAATCGCGTGCTGAAAGCATTGGGATTGGCAGTGGTTCCCTATGTGCTCTTTTTTAGTGCGTTCTTTTATAATCCGGTAGGGATTGTTAGTGGCGTTTCTGGTTCGTTACTCTATTGGCTCGCCCAACACAACGTCAAACGTGGTGGTCAACCAGATCACTATTATGGGGTGATGTTGGCGGTATATGAACCATTAGTTGTCATTGCTGCATTGGCAAGTGCGGTACTCATGATTATCCAAGTGATACGCGTGATACGGGCAGGACGTATGCCGAGTGCCGTGTTGGCCACTGGGATGATTTTTACGTGGTGGTCACTCGGATCATTTGTGATTTTTTCATGGGCCGGCGAAAAAATGCCATGGCTGACGATTCACCCCTTGACCCCTTTGACGTTTTTGGCGGCGTGGGGTGCAGGGCAATTAATCGATATGTGGATTCGTAATCATCGTCAACAACCACAAGGCAAAATCGGGCTGATTACGGTGATTGGCATGAGTGCGGTATTGGGCTTTGTGGCAACCATATTGATGCTGAATGCCATTCGGCCCGATAGCACCTATGCGTGGCTCACCCCGTGGATTCCAGTAGGGTACATCGTGCTCGTGGCAGTAATTGCCTTGGCGCATATACCAAGCCATGGCAAACTGTGGAGCATCGGGATGTTGGTGTTTGCCTTGTGTGGCACACTCGCCCTCTACGAAATCCGCAGTGCCTGGCGCTTGAGTTATACCAATGGTGATACTCCCAAAGAGATGATGATTTATACCCAAACGACGCCTGATGCATTGCGGGTAATCCGTGATTTGACGAATGCGTCGATGAGTCGCTTGGGCGATATGAGTATGCCCATCTGGCACGACAACGAGACAGTTTGGGATTGGTACATGCGCCACTTCAGCAACGGCATCGAACAGCCACCCGGAGCGCCTGCGGTCCCCGGTGATGACATCATGGCAATCGTTCTGCTTGATGAAAATCTCAAGAGCATCGACGACAACACATTACCTGGCTTCCTCATCCAAAAATACCCCTTACGCTGGTGGTTCCCCGAAGACCAGATGTACCGGTTGCCGACGCAGTGGTATAGCGGTCCCGTAGACGAAAACGCCTCGCTGTTGGTACGCGCATTGCGGCAACCATTCAATAGCGACACCGCAGTCGCTACTTGGCGTTATTATCTGTACCGCGATACCGGATTCCCGTTAGGGTCATCGGATTTTTATGTGGCTATTCGTCCAGAGATTGCGCCGTATATGAGCCTCGGCCTCGGCGCTCGCTAACAACACGTGACTGTGGGAGATATTATGTCTGATCATGAAACAACGCTCGATCAATCAACTGCTGTTGATCAGCCACGTATTTCGTACGAAGCCGTGGCGCTGGTGCTTATTTTTATTGCGAGTATTTTGCTCCACTTAACCCGGCTGGGCGACATGGCTATGCACCATGACGAATCAATTCATGCCTGGGTTTCTTGGCGGTTTTTCACGGGCGCAGGTCCATTCACCTGTGCCGGCGGTCGTTCGTCGGATTTGTATTGTTATGACCCGGTCTATCACGGGCCATCGCTCTACATTTTCACCTTCATTACGTACTTCTTGTTTGGCGATGGCGAATGGCAAGCACGCTTGCCCCAAGCCCTTGCCGGCATTGGATTGACCGCTTCGGTATTGTGGTTGCGCCCATATCTCGGTCGCAACGGCACATTGGTCGTCGCCGCTGCCGTGGCATTGAGCCCAGTGATTTTGTACTTCACGCGCTTTGCCCGTCACGACGGACTAATGATTTTGTGGGAATTCTGGATTGTGGTCGGCTTGTTCCGCTACATCGATAGTCGCAACCGCGCGTGGCTGTGGCTGATGGCAGCCGGCATCGGACTCGCCACCACCACCCACGAGCTCTACTACATCATCGGATTTTTGTTGGTTTGGTTTGTGGGGGTCCGCGTCGCTAGCGAAAATCTGCCCCAACGGATCCTCAATATCGCCTTACTCTCAATCGTTGGCGTGTCATTGCTGATTGAAGCCTTGATTCTCAGTGGTGCATGGAGCGGACAACTCACCGACTCACTCAATGCTGGTGGGATTGCCGTTGTCATGTTCTTCATTGCGGGTATAAGTTTGGCACTCATCCAATTATGGCCAAGCACTCCAATTATCACGCCCCTCGCCAAGCATCTGTGGTCAGAAGCCCGCAACGATTTGTATATCGCACTCGGGATTGGACTTGGGATCTTCGTCCTCTTCTATAGCGTATTTTTCACCGACCCCCGTGGTATTTTGGATGGGCTTTACCAAGGGCTCGCCTATTGGTTAGGCTCACAACAAAGCGTCGCCCGTGGCGATCAACCATGGTACTACTATCTAATGCTCATGGGACTTAATGAACCGTTAGCATTGTTTGGCGGCATTAGCATTGTAATTGCGGCCATCGTCACTGCGGTCAAACGCTTCCAAGCCAACCGCAAGGGCGAAACCACACTCCCCGAATTATCCTTATTCTTCACCTTTGTGATCTATTGGTTCATCGGTGTGTTGGTCTTCTTTTCGTGGGCCGGCGAAAAAATGCCGTGGCTCGCGATTCACATCGCCGTGCCCGCGTTTTTGTTGGTAGTGATTGGTGTCATGCAAATCATTGCCGGCTTAAAATCCCCGATTGGCCGCAATTTGTGGTTGGTACCTGGCGCCACGATTTTGGCATTGGCAGCCCTGGCCGTCGGGATGGCCCAACTCAGCGGCGGCACCAATAGCATCCAAGGCATCTTCCCGTTACTCGTGACTGCCGGCTTGTTGTACGGACTGTTTTATTTGGCCAGCAAAAGCAGCTATGTCGATATCGGACGCTTGGTGCTGTTGACCGTGGTTGTCTTGCTTGGTGCCTACACCGTGCGCGCAAGTTGGCTCATCAACTTCGAAGCACCAGACACTGCCCGTGATCCGATGGTCTATACCCAGACATCACCCGATGTGCCCCGTATCGTCAACATGGTGCGCGATTTGGCGGTCAATCAGACCCGCAATCAACGCACCAATGGCGATATCGCCGGCGGCTTGTCGATGCCGATCATCATGGATGTCGGTGGTTCCGACGGGGCGAGTTTGGCGTGGCCGTTGCAATGGTACTTCCGTGACATGAAACGCCTCGAAAGCCGCGACGATAAATTCTTTACGTCAGCCACTGCAGATTCGTTCAATGTGCAAAACGCTGCCGATAGCGAACAAGAACTCGCTCCGGTAGTATTGGTATCGAAAGACCATGTCAACGATGCCGCACTCACAGCTCTCGAAGCCAATTACGTCAAATTAATGGATGGTCAACTCAATTGGTGGTTCCCCGAAGGGGACAAGTGTAACCCCACCGGTGGTGGCTACAAATCGTTTTATTACAGCTCGTTGAGTACCCGTAAAGCGCTCGAAGACTGTACCTCCCTCGACGCCACCCAGTTACCCTCGTTGTTGGCCCCCATCCTGTGGCCGCTCGATCGCAGTCACTGGGAGACGACGTGGCGGTACTTGATGTATCGCCAACTCCCCGACGACCTAACCATCGGCGGACGTGCCATGCAAACTTGGGTACGCAAAGATTTAGCCGGTGGGAGCGCCAATAGTACCACGAGCTCAACGGCAGTTGCCACCTACAAAATCGTCGCCGAACGGACTGTTTCTCTCGCCAATGTCAGCAATGTCCGGGGCATTGCCATTGGCAAAGACGGTACGATGGTGATTGCCGACACCGAAAATCATCAGATTGTAATCTATGGTGCTGATGGTAGCGAGCGCAAACGCGTCGGCAGCAAAGGCAACGGCTCCAATCAATTCAATGAACCACGTGGCGTCGCGATTGGTCCCGATGGTAGCATTTATGTCGCAGACACCTGGAATGCCCGTGTTGTTAAACTTTCACCCACGGGTGATTGGGGTACCACCTGGGGCACAGGCGACCAAGACTTCGGCGAAGGGCGCACTGCCGCTATGACTGATGGCACCGTAGAGGGTAACGCCGCCAAACCCTTGGGCTTCTTTGGTCCCCGTGGCATTGCCGCTGGTGCCGATGGCCACATCTACCTCGCCGATACGGGCAACAAACGGATCGTCGTTACCGACGATAAAGGAAATTTCTTGTATCAATGGGGCTCATTTGGGGCCGGTGAAGGTCAATTCAATGAGCCAATTGGTGTGGCGGTTGATGCTGACGGCACGGTGGCGGTGGGCGATACCTGGAATGCCCGAATCCAATACTTCGCCACCGACGGCAACGGCCAAATCAACCCAACCCCAATTGCAACCTGGCGGATTAGTGGCTGGCAAGCACAGACCTATGACGACCCCTATGTCGCCCTCCGTGGTGGCCAAGTTGCAGTAGCCGTTCCCAAAAAGAACGCCATCTCAATCAGTGGCGTCAATGGCATCGAAACATTGCGCTGGGGTGGCAGTGGCAGCGACAATGCCTCATTCACCAATCCGAGTGGCGTTGCCTTTGGTCCAGACGGCAAAGTCTATGTGGTTGATCGCGACAATCGTCGTGTGATGGTATTCAAGTTGCCGTAAGCAACCCAATTAACACCCCTTGTGGTACGGCAACGACCGTGCGACGAGGGGTGTTTTTTTGTCGTTTTTTTGTGAAAAAAATATCCCGGCCGCCGGGAATAAATCACCCAACAATCACTCGGTGGCCAGCTGCGTGCTGATGCGGTGTGCCGCACCCAGCATCGCCTCGCTCCCCCGCAGATCACGCTGAAGCTCACCCGCGTACCGCACAAAATCTGCCTGCGTAATCTGTGGCACGATTAATTCCGCCACCCATTCGTAAATATCTTCGAGGTAGCGTTTGAGTTGATAAAACAACAGCGCCTGCGCATCAATCTTATAACCACCCACCACCTGTGCATATGTCGCAAAAATATCCGACCAGCGCGGATCGCCGAACCAACAAAACAAATCTTGCTCAGCCGGTGCCAGTACCAACCCTTCGAAGTCGAGTAAATGGGTGGTATCGCCCGTCACAATCGTGTTCCAGCCATGGATATCGGTATGACACAACAC
>CAISXI010000245.1 GCA_903889425.1 uncultured Roseiflexaceae bacterium
CGCTACTAAATGCGGGGTCGCTGTGGGAACGAATGGTCTCGATATGTCCATTACGCAATACTGGTCCGGCCAAACGCAACAAATGGGCATGCTGGGCGGTTTCTTCGAGCAAATGCCCACGGGCACCGAGCAACGTGGCCAACGACATCACCAAATCTTCGCGCAAGGGGTCGATAGGGGGATTAGTGACTTCGGCGAAGCGTTGTTTGACATAACTGTACACTGGGCGCGGGCGATCGGCAAAAATACTAAGGGGGGTATCATCACCCATCGAGCCGACGGGCTCTTGGCCGTCGCGGGCCATGGGGCGCAACACCACCGATAATTCTTCGGCGGTATAGCCAAAGGCTTGTTGGAGCTCGCCGAGCTGGGCGGCTTGGGCTTCTTTGTCGACCTCGGGGGTGCTGATATGGCCGTAGCGGGCGGCCGAGGCGGGCGCAAGCACGCTCATTTCTTGGGTGAGCCATTCGGCATAGGGGCGACGGGCGGCGAGGCTGGTTTTGATGGCGTGATTTTCTTCAAAAACTCCACGGCGCAGGTCGGCGGCAATCATTTGGCCAGGTCCTACTTTGCCTTTGCGGACGATTTTGGCTTCATCGACGGTGACGGCACCCACTTCAGAGCCGACAATCACCATGCCGTCGTTGGTCACCAAAAAGCGGGCTGGGCGCAAGCCATTGCGGTCGAGCGACAATCCCACCACTTGGCCATCACAAAACGCGAGGGCGGCGGGACCATCCCAGGGCTCGACGATGGTAGAGTGGTATTGATAAAAGGCGCGCCAGGCGGGATCCATGTCTTTGATGCGTTCCCACGCTTCGGGCACGAGCATCGCCAAGGAATGCCGGATATCGCGGCCGCCCATGACGGTCAGTTCGAGCACGTTATCGAGCATCGACGAGTCGCTACCGTTGGTATCGATGGTGTGGCCGGTGTTGGCCAAGCGGGTACCGAGGTCTGAGCGGACGGGGACGGCTTCGACTCCATTCCAGCCATTGGCGCGCCAGGCGGCTTCACGGGCTTGCATCCACATCACGTTGCCATCGAGCGTGTTGATTTCGCCGTTGTGCGATAGCATGCGGAAGGGTTGGGCGCGCTCCCACGTAGGGAAGGTGTTGGTGGAATAGCGTTGGTGAAACACGGCCACGGCGCTGGTATAGTCTGGGTCGCGCAAATCGAGATAAAACTCAGGTAAATTGTGGGCCGTCACCAAGCCTTTGTAGACGATGGTGCGGTGCGACAATGATGGTACATAAAACCCGGCAATGCCGCTACTGACGACGGCAGCTTCGACATCGCGCCGGAGCAGATACAAGGTGCGCTCGTAGCGTTGTTCGTCGACGACGGCCGCTTGGGGCACGATATAGACTTGCTCGATGACGGGGCAGGCCATGGCGGCCCGCTCGCCGAGCACCGCCATGTTGATGGGCACGTCACGACGATGAATCACGTTGAGGTGGTGTTTTTTGGCGTGTTGGATGATGAGCTGGTGCACACTGGCGCGTGCCGTGGCATCACGGGGCAAAAAAAGCATGGCTACGGCGATATGTTTGGTATCGACGGTGATGTTATGGGTGGCCAGTTCGCGTTTGATGAGGGCCAGAGGGAGTTGGGTCAATACGCCGGCACCATCACCACTTTTGCCATCGGCAGCGACGGCACCACGATGTTCCATGTTGCCGAGGGCGGTGAGCGCCATACTCAACACATCGTGACTAGGGCTGCCGTTGAGTCGCGCCACAAATCCAATACCACAGGCGTCGTGCTCAAAACGCGGATCATAGAGTCCGCGGGCGGTGGGGTGATGTGATGCGGTCATAGCGACTCCTCTAGGCGTCGTGGTTGGCAACAACGCCGATGACCAAAATAAACGGATGTTTTTAACAAAAAACCAGCGCACACGTGTTCATCGTGATTGGCTGGTGCATCATTGCGTTGATTGATATAGTATTCAATACTATAGTCAGTTGTGATGAAAATGTCAAGTTATGCGTCCCTTTGTATTAAAGCAAAAACTGTGCATTTTGTCGTGCGCTTATTGGATATTTTATGTACGCACAACGGTGCTTTTTAGATGTATGTACATTGGGCTGATCGCGATGATGGGATTCGCCGAGTAATTGGCCCAATCGCAACGTGGAGTGCGACTGTATGATTTATCTGATGTGATTTTGGATAAAAATACCGACCAACGATCAAATATATCGCTGGTCGGTACTGGTTTGAGAGTATTGGTAGGATTTAAAGTTCGCGGTAGGCCATTTCGCCATGTTCTGATTCGTCGAGACCGGCATGTTCTTCGGCTTCGCTGACGCGAATGCCGATGGTGGCATCGATGATTTTGAGCAACACAAATGTGGCACCGGCGGCATAGGCTGCCACCGCAATCACGGCAATCGCTTGGGTGAGTAATTGACCAGGGTTGCCATAGAGCAAGCCATCAAAACCGGCAGGATTGACTGCTGTGCTCGCAAAGATACCAGTCAAGAGCGCGCCGGTAATCCCGCCGACACCATGCACACCAAAGACGTCAAGGGCATCATCGACCCGACCACGGACGACGTATTCGACCGCAAAAAAACAGACCAGACCAGTGATGAGGCCGATGACGATGGCAGACATCGGGGTGACAAAGCCGGCGGCTGGGGTGATACCAACCAAACCAGCTACGGCACCTGCAGAGGCGCCAAGCAGGCTGGGGCGCTTGTGGCGGATCCAGCTCGCGGCCAGCCAGGCGAGGGTACCTGCGGCAGCAGCGGTATTGGTGGTGACAAAGGCACTCACAGCCAAACCGTTGGCGGCTAATGAGCTGCCAGCGTTGAAGCCGAACCAGCCAAACCACAACAAACCAGTGCCGATAATCGTGAGGGTGGCGTTGTGCGGTTGCATGGATTGATTGCCATAGCCCAAGCGCTTCCCGAGTACCAAAGCACAGACGAGGGCTGATACACCAGAGGTGATATGCACGACGGTGCCACCGGCGAAGTCGAGTGCGCCGAGGGTGCGGATCCAACCGCCCACGCCCCAGACCCAGTGGGCGACAGGTGCATAGACGATGGTGGCCCATAACAGCGAAAAAATGGCGAAGGCGGCGAAGCGTTTGCGTTCAGCAAAGGCTCCCGAAATCAACGCTGGGGTGATGATGGCAAACATCATTTGAAATACCATGAAGGCCAAGTGAGGGATGGTGGCAGCATAATCGGCGTTCGGCTCGAGTCCGACCCCATTGAGTCCGACCCAATCGAGCCCACCAATAAATCCGTTGATGCTAGGAGCAAAGGCCAAGCTATAGCCCCACAGTACCCATTGCACGCTGATGAGTGCCAAAATGAAAAAGCTATGCATGAGGGTAGAGAGGACGTTTTTTTGGCGAACCAGACCGCCATAAAAGAACGCCAGACCAGGAGTCATCAACATTACTAATGCTGATGAAATGAGTACCCATGTGGTATCTGCACCGTTGATAGCATCCATGGTAATTCCTCCTAATACAATAATGCTATATGTGAAACACCGCTTTTTGGATATAGAAATATACCCATCGGTATGGTGTTTTGACATGACTGGGCGACAGTATGCGTCATTGCACATGCGATAAGGGAAGGCGTATTTATAGGAGACAAAAGGGTGAGGATTGATGCTCAATCCGTGGCGTGGGCATGCCACACCACGGATTGAAACGAGGGGAATTAGGCGTCGTAGTACATGAAGAATTCGTAGGGGTGGGGGCGCAATGCAATGGCAACCACGTCCTTTGAACGCTTGATGTCGATGTATGACTCGATCAAGTCTTTGCTAAAGACGC
>CAISXI010000246.1 GCA_903889425.1 uncultured Roseiflexaceae bacterium
ATGCTGTTTGCGGCGCATAATTGTTGCCCGAATCAGCTGAATCGCCACAATCACGATCACCACAGCCAACATTCCACCGGCAATGATTTGCTTCTCGGGATGCTGAAATGCGTCAACGAAACCAAATATCGCAGTCACAAAACTAATCACTGTCGCAATCAAAAAAATCCACGACTGCGCCTTGCGTTTCCACAATGACGATTGCGCCGACACATGGGGAAGTTGGGCTAATAATGCTTCAGAGGTAATGTGATTATCCACGCACAGACTCCGTTAATCCGTGGAGCAACTGGGCCCACAACAATGCAGATTCAAGCGGTTCGATAAGTCCAGTCCCTTTGGTATGGGCAAGATCAATTTCGACTGCCCCGCGAGCTGCCACGAATAGTGCATTTTTAGACGTAGTAAGTTCAATCTGCTGAATATCAATATTCACGACGTTATGCTGCTGGGCATATAAATCAACCGCAAAAAACCGCACATTGCCGTCATATAACGCGGTAATGTCGGTTAATTCACCGATCTCAGACGCAATTGCCAAGGTAGGTAGCTGGTTTTGTCCAACAAAATCACTCAAACGGGGACGTAATTCAACCGTTGGCGGTAGGGGTAATTGCAAGCAAGTCGCCAGTGATTCGGCGAGCCCCAAGCCATGGGCAAAGCGTACCGTTAAACCGAGTTGGGCAGCGGCAGTTTGGACCACCGGCCACAATGTTGCCGTGATGTCACCGGCGGGTGTCACGAGGGCAGCCCACTCATCACTTTGGGCCAAGCGTAATGCACGAGCGACGGTTGCCAATAATTCGTCATTTTGCCAAACAGTCTGTGCAGGAGCATGATGACTCAAGCCATTGAGCTGACTGACCAATTGGCGCGTTTCGACATCGAGTCCAAATGTCTCGACACGATACACGTCTGCCAACAATGCAGCGCCAGCATGTGATAAACAGCGCGGACCCCAACCAGTCGAAATCAGCACAATTTCGTTTTTGCCAGCCATACCCACCCCATCTCTATTACGTGGCTACACCATGCCGGCAATAAGCAATTACACATTGCTGTTTTCGCAAAAATGTACACTACTTCAGTGGTAAACGGGTAAACCATAGCACAATTGTGATAACAAAGAATTAATTTACTGTTAACGAATTAAACCTTGGGCATGGCGGGGCTCCAATAACGCAAGTATAGTACCAGCTGTGCCGCCCAAAATCAGCAGGGTAGGCCTGTAGCACGAACTAACGCATCGTACACACGCGACTACGGGACCGGCGTGGTTTGCGGCCCAGTCCCAGCAATCGGTGTATCAAGAGGATTACCATTTGCATCGTTATTAGGGCCGCTCGGGCGCTGGGTCATATTTGGGGGAACCCCACCAGCGTCATTTGCAGGGGGCGTATTATTCGCAGTCACCCCTTGCGTCGGCTGTTCCAGTGGTTTTTGGGTAGCCATTGACGTATTGGTGATGGGAATCGCTATCACCGTGCTAGTGGCTGGCACCGTTGTCATGGTGACCGTCGCAATCACACGCATGGTTGAGGATACTGTCGCCGGCACACGTGTCGCTTGAGGGATGTCTGTTACTGACAATTGTCGCTCAGGATTGCGGGTGGAGTTTTGATCAGGAGGTGGGCCACGTGGTTTGTCGTTATTTGAGCCAA
>CAISXI010000247.1 GCA_903889425.1 uncultured Roseiflexaceae bacterium
ACCACCTCACGTTGGTACAAATTGGCGAGTGGCACAATCGCCGTGGCATTGGTTGTCGAAACGGCCCTCATCACCCTGCAAGTCGTACGGGGCACCACCAGTCATTACAACATCAGCACGCCTCTCGATACCACGATTTATTCGCTGATGGCCACATTCATTAGCATGTTGGCCACCGCCAATATCATCTGTTTGTTTGTAGTCATCAGCCAAAAAACTATCCCTGCCCTCATCCGCATTGCCTGTGGTTGGGGCTTGGCAATCGCCTTTGTAGGCATGATTGCCGGCGTCTTGATGACGTCAGTCAATGTGTCGCCGTCACAACTGCACACCATGCAAGTCGATAAGCGGGCACCGGCCAATTATGGCGCCCACAGCGTAGGGGTCGATGACGGTGGCCCCGGGTTGCCCTTGCTGGGGTGGAGCACCGTCGGCGGTGATTTGCGGGTCGGTCATTTCGTGGGGCTCCACGGCCTCCAACTCTTGCCGTTATTGGCACTGGTATTGCTGTCTGGTCGCTTATTTGGCCGCCAGTCAAGCACCCAACATCAGCAATTCGTGCATCTGGTTGGGGTTGCCTATACCGCACTCACCGGATTGTTGATTTGGCAGGCCTGGCGGGGCCAATCACTTATCGCACCCGATGTCATAAGCATGAGTTGTGCCGGGGTGATTTTAGTGGGTAGTATCGTCGGCGCACTCATCATCCTCCGTGACAATACGCAAACGCAACCTGCGTAACGGTTTTTTATAAAATCGCTCACACGCATCATTGAAAAAGACCCACACTATTACCATAGTGTGGGCGTTTTTTGCATGCGACTAGACAAAATCACTGATTGTATTTATACTAATACCATATTAACGTAAATATAGAAGGTGCAATGAGTATATTCGATATCTTTCGCAAACCATCACCCTCCATCGACACCGATGTGTTGAAGCAAATCATGCACGACCAGCGCATCATGCTGAGTAAAATCGAGCAACTCACCCAACAAATCGAATCACTCAAGCAACCTGCGGTGCGCACCAGTATCAGCACGCCAATCAAAACGATTGTCGCACCGTATGAAGACCCCCAAGCCACCCACATCCTAGAGTTTTTGCAGCAGCGGGGGATTAATGTGCGTACTGTGCCGAATGCCCAAGAATACGACGGGGTGTTCAACGAAGTAGCGACATTGATGGGCAACAAATACTACCACATCATTCCGCTGCTTGAGCAAATCAAAAAAAACATGCAGAAGGGCTCGTCGTTTTGGCTGAATATCGCCCAAGCACCCCAGCAAGCCATCGCCGATATGACGTTGGTATGTACCAAACTGCATGAATTAACGTTGTTGCGCGACTATCTCTACAAAAAAGCGCCCCAATACAACATCAGCGCGCGACCCAGCAACGAGCCGCGCGCGCAAAACTTTTTTTCTGGGCAATGGCTCGAACGCTACATTGCCCAGATGATGCGCCAATTTGCCAGTGACGCATGGGTGACGGATTTCGAAATCCTCACCAATCCGCAAATCATCATGCCCAATGGCGATGATTTCGAACTCGATGTCCTCGTCTATGTCAATGGGCGCATTTATTGGATCGAAACCAAGACCGGCCACTACCAAGACCACATCGGCAAATATAGCAAATTTGCCGAATTGCTCAATTTGCCCGCTGGGCAATCAGTAATGGTATTGCCTGACGCCAATACCGAAACGACATTTCGACTATCACTCATGTTCAAAATGAAAGTCATGAACCTCAGCGACGCCAACGAATACTTCCTCGCCGAATTCACCAAACGCTGACGGACGCTATTGCAATTCGAGCAACGTCGCTGACAACGCCGGCCAGACAATCGGTTTGGTTATGTCGACCACTCCATCATCACGCAATGTATAGCCATCACCAAAGCGCCACGCCTGGGCTTTGCTGACTTTGGCATTGGTGACGGTCAATGGCATGGTCACGGGGGTTTCGCGGTGGTTGACCAGCACCGCCGTCAGCACGCCGTCACTGCGCTGAGCCGCCACCAAGTGAAAGTCGGCATCATCACTACTGGCATGCACCAGCGTCGAGCCAAACTTGTGAAACAGCGTATAGGTCTGGTAGATGGGCAACGGACCAGAATTATACGACACCGGCCCAAAAATCCCCAGCCCTTGCCCCGAAATCGCCCCCATACAAAACTGATTGACGATGGCACATTGTTTGGCAATCAAACGCCCCAACACATCTGTCCACCACAAAGAATTACGGAACGAATTGGTGCCGGTCAGCTCATCGACCCGCCCGCTCCAATCCGAATTGGCTTCAGTGATAGCCAAGGGCACTTCTTTGCCCAAGACTTCGCGCATCAGAGCCCGCATATAATCAATCGAGGTACTCCACGACGCCGGGTCGGCAGCCAATTGGCGGGGCGTAACCGCACCTTCGCCAAAGGGGTAGCGGTGGAGCGAGACCATTTCGACATCAGGCACTTGTTGCAAAAAACTGCGTAGCCAGTAGGCACCAGAGGCGTCGCGGGGGTAGTTTTCGTTGGGGCTAAACTGACTCTGCTCAGGCCCCATCACGATGATACTAGGGTCGACGGCCTTCATAGCGGCCCGGAAGGCCACGAAATCGGCTACATATTCGTCGACCCCATATTTGGCGGCACCCCGTTTTTTGACAAACAAATCGGGCTCGTTGCCGATGGCCCAATATTTGACGGCGTATTTTTTGGTGATATTGACGTATTTAACCATCTCGGCGGCTTTTTGGGCGGTGCCTTCAAATACCCGTACATGAATCGACGGCGTGGCACCGATGGTCTGGCACATCGCCATGTATTCGTCGATCATCAGCTCGGTGACGTCGTGTTCGTCACCCCAATTGCCCCCCGGCCAGCGAATCATGCTGATACCGGCATCGCGACTCAAGGTACGATGATCGAGCCCGATGGTTTGCCACGGGCCGGTGTTGCTGCCATATACCAGTGGCGAAATCGGGCCGTAGTTGTAGCCCGCATCAATAAACAACCCAGGTTGCGGTCCCGGAGTAGGACCAACACTCACTTGGGGCGTGGCACAGCCCAACAGGGGCAATGCGATCAGACTACACAGTAATTGGCGACGTTGCATGGCAAACTCCTCACGCATAATTCATATCAGGGTGGATGTGGTCGTGTATACTTTAGGGAGGTCAATCGCCGTGGTATACGCAATTTTCGGGCAAAGATGCAGGAATTACGTAAATAATAGCACAATTTTCCCAACACAATAATACAAGAGGCAATTATGGACGTTACTACCTATATCTCCCAAAACCAACAACAAGGGATTTTGCCAGGCCTAGTCCTCGGCTATCAATACGGATATGACGCACCCGTCATCACCGCCTATGGACTCGATGGCGCCCAACAACCACTCACCCCTGACAGTGTATTCCCCGTGGCGTCAATCACCAAGCTGGCACTCGCGCTCGCAGTGTTAACACTTATCGACCGCAGGGTAATCGCCCTTGATGACCCTATCGGCACCTATCTCAGCGACATCACCCCCGCCAGTGCTCCCCTAAGCATTCGTAGTTTGCTCTGCCACACCAGTGGCCTTGCGCTCGATTTGGCCGACAAAGACGGCTTGTACGCCATCGGTCTCGACTGGCCCAAACTCGCCCAAGAATGCCTCATCAGTGCCCCAGTCAAGCCAGCCTGGAGTGGCGTGCAATATAGTAATTTGGGCTACGGCTTGTTGGGGATTTTACTCGAACGGCTGACAGGACAGGGCTGCGCTGAAGCCCTCAGTAGCCTCGTGCTAACGCCACTAGGCATCCGTGGTATCCTCGGCGACCCCACCGACCGCACCGTCGCAAACATCGCCGATGTGCGTGGCCGCCATCGCGGTACCAATCTCGAAACCTTCAACAGTCCCTTTTGGCGGAGCCTCGCCCTACCATGGGGGGGCCTGTGTACCGATGCGGCTGGTGCGTTGGCGTTGGTAGATGCGTTTCTGCCCCACAGTGATTTTTTGACGCCTGCCCTACGTGAAGAAGCCCTCGGCGACCAAACACGCGGACTCAATGGGGGATTTATGCCACCGTTGTGGTGGAATCCTAGTCCGTGGGGGCTGGGACCCGAATTACGTGGCACCAAAGCCCCTCACTGGGTCAGCCCTCAATTTGCACCCACGTCGTTCGGCCATAGTGGGGCCTCGGGGATGGTGGTCTGGGCCGACGAGGCCAGCATGATCCGCATCGTGATGCTGGGGGCACGAGCCGCCGATAGCGGCTGGATGCTCCGCCATGGGCCACAGTTGACCGGCTTGGTCATCACTCAGCTCACGCAATAATCAATTAGGGCTGACAACCGCGATTGGTTGGATGTCTAGCCACTTTCTGCAAAAATTTGACAATCCAATTGATAGTTGCTATCATTGTAAATGAAAGTAACTGTCAATTAGGAGTCGATTTAGTTATGGCAAAATCCTATTTCATCATCATGGCATGCATCATCAGTCTCTTGACGGGCTGCGGCAGTAGCGCACCAGCCACGCCAAGCACGCCCACCATCATCACCACATTTAGTGTACTAGCCGACATGACCCAGCAGATTGCGGGTGACACTGCCACGGTGACCAGTTTGGTACCGCCCAATGGTGATGCACATGTGTTTGAGCCAACACCCGCCAGTGGGGTAGCTTTGGTCAATGCAATTGCCGTTATCGAACTAGGCGTCGGATTTGAGCCATGGTTTGCTGATTTGTATAGTTCGTCGGGCAGTAAAGCGACCCAGATTACCGCGAGCACCGGGGTAACACCGTTGATGGCCGGTGACGAAACCGACCCGCACATCTGGCACGATGTCGCCAATGCAATCATCATGGCCCAAAACATCCGTGATGGGTTGATTACGGCGATGCCTAACAAAAAAGAGACGCTTACTGCCAATGCTGCCGCCTACATTGCGCAACTCGAAGCGCTCGACAATGAAATCCAAGCACAAATTGCCACATTGCCCGCTGCCCAACGCAAGCTGGTCACCAGCCACGACACCTTTGGTTATTTTGCGGCGCGCTACGGGTTTGAGGTAGTGGGAACGGGGCTCGGTTCGGTGACCACCGAAAGTAGCGACCCCGATGCGGCGAGTATCGTGGCCTTAGTCAACGATATCAAGGCGAGTGGTGTGCAGGCTATTTTTGTTGAAAACATGAGCAGCACCAAGGTAATGGAACAAATTGCCCAAGAGGCCGGTGTCACGATTGCGCCAGCACTTTACACCGATGCCTTGGGCGAGGCCAACAGCAGTGGTGCCACCTATATCGAGATGATACGCTATAATGTGCGCACCATGGTCACGGCACTCACAGAGGCATAAGCGGGTGGTAACACCAACCACGGTGACGCCCTCAATTACGCCGCCCTCACCCCCATACGGGGATGTGGGCGGCCTTGATTCACCCTAATAGCTCCGGCAACAGCACATTGCTCAAGACTATGATGCGCTATAATGTGCGTACCATGGTCACGGCACTCACAGAGGCACAATAGGCATGATTTTACATTACAGTGGGCGGCATCACGTTGATTCGGTACCGGGGTCTGACGCCGTCACCATCCGCGACCTGCGGGTGGTCTACGACGCCAGCCAAGGTGACGCCCTCAATTGCGCCACCCTCGACATCCCCGCCGGGATTCGGGCGGCCTTGATTGGTCCCAACGGTGCCGGCAAAAGCACGTTGCTCAAGACGTTGGCGGGGCTCCAGCCCTACAACGCCGGCACCGTCAGCATCTATGGGCGGCCGGTGCGGGCTTGCCATCACCGCGTGGCCTATCTGCCCCAACGAGGCGAGATCGATTGGCGCTTCCCCATCACGGTACGGCGCTTTGTAATGACGGGGCGTTATGTACACCTCGGCTGGTTTACCAACCCACAGCGCTACGACGATACGCTGGTCGAGCAGACGTTGCACCGGCTCGGGTTGGGGGCAGTGGCCGATCGCCGGATTAGCGATTTGTCGGGTGGCCAACAACAACGAGCCTTGCTCGCGCGGGCGATTGTCCAAGAAGCAGAATTGTTGTTGCTCGACGAGCCTTTTAACAATGTCGACCCCGAAACGCGTATTTTGATATGCACCATCCTCGATGAACTACAACAACTGGGGCGGACGGCCATTGTGGCCACCCACGATTTATCGCGTATCCGCCAAGAATTTGACCTAATTATCAGCCTGCGGGCCGGGGCCGTGGTCAGCCAACAAGCGGCAGAATTGTATCAACAAGCCGTGGTAGAGGAATCATATGAGTGAGCTTTGGCAGTGGCTAATCGCCCCATTTGCCTACCAATTCATGCAAAACGCCTTAATTGCCTCGCTGTTGATTGCCGCCACCTGCGGGATTATCGGCAGCTACGTGGTGCTCCGGCGCCTCGCATTTATCGGCGATGCCTTGGCCCATACCGCCCTGCCTGGCGTGGTTATCGCCTACATGAATGGCTGGAGTTTGGTTGGTGGCGCCTTGGCGGCGGGGGTCATGACGGCGCTGGGCATCGGCTGGATGGCCCGCAAAAGCACCCTGCGTGAAGATACCGCCATCGGCGTGATTTTTACAGCCATGTTTGCCTTGGGGATTTTGTTGATGAGTCGCTTGCAGTCGTTTCGCGACTTGAGTCATATTTTGTTTGGCAATATTTTGGGCGTGCAATCGCAAGAATTGTGGTTGATGACGGGCGTATCACTGGTGGTGCTGGTAGTACTCGTGTTGTTCCACAAAGAGCTCGAATTGACGTCGTTTGATGGCACCCACGCCGAAGTCATCGGTATCCAGAGCAATCGCTTACGCACCATGTTGCTAATCTTGCTGGCATTTACCGTGGTCACCGGCATCCAAGTAGTAGGCGTGGTACTCACCAGTGCCTTGCTGGTCACCCCCGCCGCCGCTGCCTCGCTGATTACCAGCGATTTACGGCGCATGATGGTGGTGTCGGCGCTGATTGGGGCGGGGTCGGCGTTTGTGGGCTTGTTGCTATCGTATTATTTTGCGGTAGCCACTGGGGCGGCTATTGTGTTGACCTGTACTGCGGTGTTTGGGGTGATTGTGCTGATAAATTGGATCCGCCAACGATGAACGACGACGAAGCAGTCACGCAGAGCGAGGCCAGCGACGATCCGCCAGCGCCGCTGGTAGGGTTTGTGGTGAGTGTCGAGCAATTGGCGTTGCTCCGTGACTTGCTCAGCGCCCACCCGATTACGGTGGTGATTGACGATTGTCGCAATAGTGAATTACTCGATGACCAATGGAAGCCGTGGGCGCGGCGGGTACGCACCCAACTCAAACATGTCAGCGGACCAATCATCGTACGCGCCCCTAGTTACAGCTTCCCCGATCCCCTACACCACCCCAAAATCCGCGACACGATTGCCAGTCAACTCCAAGCAGTGTGTGATTTGGCGGTGGTGTTGGCCGCCCAAAAAATCATCATCCCCATCGAAGCGGGCATCCCCGCCCTCTACCCGCGGATTTGTCATTACCTCGCGCCACTCGCCAGCCGCATCCACGATCAACAGATGACGTTGATTCTCGAGATGGGCATCGGCACCACTGCCAGCGACCTCGTGGCCATCCAACAGTTATTGGACATCCCCAGTGAGTGTGCAATCACCACTGATGACGACGATGTGGTGCGTGATTTGACGGATATTGATTATGTATATGAAAAAAATGACTGGGCAGATAGTCGTGAATTGGCAACAGACATCCCACCCACCTGCACCATACTCATCGGTCCGTGCGACGCTACGCAACAATTCCGGCGTTATTGGGAGGCATTTTCCACAAAATCCCGCAACTCGTAATCGACCCGTACACCGCCAATCTGCAACGCAGCTGGAGCTTGCAGATTGAAGTCGCGGGTACGCCGCCACAAATCGTGCAACCGCGTCCGCAGTTGTTGCAGGGCTTGGGTTTGGCGTGCCACCGACAGTTGCGCCCAGCGTTGCAACAGATCGTCACGCTCTTGCATCAGCGTGGCATAGTCGCTGAGCAACAGCGTGCGTTCTTCGATAAAGGGTGGTGCAAAGCCATTGCTTTTGAGCAAATGGTAGGCCAGGCGGTCTTGGGCGGGGACAAAGCTATCATCGGGGATGTCGAGCGGGCGGGGCGCATGGGCGGTGGGGTTGTAGATGCCACGAGCGCTGGCAGCCTCGAGGATTTGGTCGATGAGTGACTTACGATTGCTCATGGCAATCCTTCCCGCTGCATGGTGGATGGATTGTAGTCGTAGGGAATATGCGCTGTGTATCGAGAAAACCGCCCATCACAACAATATAGGACGATTACAAATTCACGGCAGGGCACCACGTTTTTTCACAAAAAAAGACCACACAACCACAAAATCATTGTATCAGCAACAGAACAGCTACGAATCAATAGCAATGGTGTTATAATCACCACATATTTGTACAATATGAGTGGGATGACCCGTGCAAAAACCGTCGCGACGTCGTTCATTACGTCCAGTTAAATTATTACGCCGCCCAACCAAACCATTGTTACCGAGTATTACTCCAGCGCGCATGGCAGCCCAACGAGTATTGTCTCAGGCCAATAGTTGGCGGACATATATCATTGTGATAGTGCTAATGCTGCTTATCGGCGGTGGTGGTACTGCACTTGTGTTTTTGCGCCGTACCGATCAAGCTCTCGCCAACATCCAACAAAACGACCCCCGTGCCAACACGGGAAGTGATGCGGCGACTGACACAAACACCACCAACCCTGTCACTCCCGGCGATAATTTTGTGCCGTCAACCCTCAAAGAGCCGTTTTCAGTACTCCTCGTTGGTGTCGACAAGCGAGCCGAAAACGAAGCCGAGGGGGTACGCAGCGACACCCTCATCCTCGTACGGGTTGACCCACTGGCAGGCTGGGCCACCATGCTGTCAATCCCGCGCGATTCAGTGGTACAACTCCCCAATGGCAACTTTGGCAAGGTCAACAGTGCCTATGCCTATGGGTTTTATAATGCTGAAAAGCTCTACGGCAGTGGGACCAGCAAAGATGCCGGTGGTGGCGCAGCCGCCGCCCAAACCATCGAACGATTTCTCAATGTCAAAGTAGACTATACCGCCCAAGTCGATTTCCAAGGCTTTGAGCGCTTGGTCGACAGTGTCAACGGCATCGTGATTGATGTCAAAGCAACATTGGTCGACCCCGAATTCCCCACCGAAAATCACGGTGTCGAACGAATCTATATTGCACCGGGCATCCAGCAAATGAATGGGCGCATGGCATTGATTTACGCACGTTCGCGCCATTCCAGCAACGACTTTGACCGCAGTAAGCGCCAACAACAAGTACTCAAAGCCGTGCTCAGTGCAGTGCGTAATCGCGGCATCATGAGTAACGTATCATTGTTGCCACAGTGGGTGGGTGTCCTCGAACAAAACGTGCGCACGACGCTCCCGATCGGCAATATCAGTACCATGAGTGATTTGGCGGGGATTGCCAGCCGCCTCGACAGTAATCGCATCTCCCAATTGGCGATTAACCCGTTGGAAGTACGGGTTGACAACGTCATCGGATCAGATATTTATTGGAATAGTGCCGACATTGCCAGCCTAGTCAAACGCTGGAAAACTGGTGCTGGTATTGATGGCATCGTCAATCTGCAAGTCCTCAATGGCACCAACGTGAGTGGGCTCGGTAGCAAAGTCACCACTGATTTGAGCAAGCAAGGATTTGCCACGATTGATGCGGGTGACGGTACCACCACCACCACTACCATGCTATATGACATCGGCGATCATAGTCGCGAACGCCAACGCATCATTGATAGCCTCGGCTTGAGTAGCACCCAAATTAGTGTCAATGCCACTCGTCCAAGTGGCGCATCCAAAGAAGCCAATCTCGTACTCGTTGTGGGCACGGATTATCGAGCGGCAGGGAATGCACCATGAGTATCATTGATCCCTATCGTGAACAACTGAGCCAGCGTTGGGACAAAGAATCTGACCCGGCAGTCCTCTACTACGACCGCCTATTGCGCTGGAAGGGCACGCCCACCTTCCGATTTGGGGCGCGCCCCAAACAAGGTGCTGAAGGCATCCACAACGCAATCTCGGCGCATTTTGCGATTTGTGTATTCCAACAAAACCCGTTGTATGATGTGTTTTGTACCGTGGGCGCCTCACGTTCGCCCATCCCAAACAGCACGTTGAGTAGTCGCGATCCGCGCGGAATCCGCCACGAATACTTGATGCATGCCAGCAATGTCTATGCCGAGGCCGTGTGTGAGATTTTGTTGATGATTTCCGAGCATCCCCACATCCACAACCTCGAAATCGGGGCCGGCTATGTGATGCCGATTGGTGAACCAATTGTGCCCAATTCGGCCCTCGAGTATTTGTACTTCACCTACCCCTTCCTCGATGACCCGCACATCTACGACCCCAACCCTGCCGGCGAAATCGACCATCCCCAGACCTACATTCAGACATTGTGGATTTTGCCGATAAGCAAGGCCGAGCGCCAGTATTTGCGCACCAATGGGGTCGAGGCATTTGAGGCCTTCCTGCATGAACAACACAGCCAACGCTATGATTCGGATTTGCTCCGGCGTAGCCTGATATAAGCGAAAGCACAAACGATGCAAGAATACGCTTCCATCGCAGAACTCTATGCGGTGGACTTTGCGGCTGTCCGCGACGACGTCGATTTTTATCGCTCCTTGGCACGCCGCACCAAAGGTCCCATCCTTGAATTCATGTGTGGCACGGGACGTGTGGCAATCCCACTCGCCAAATCGGGCTACGCCGTCACCGGCATCGACAGCTCGCCCGAAATGTTGGCGGTGGCACAACGGGCCCACGACCAAGACCCCAGCATCCCGCTGACACTCCACCACGGCGACATCCGCAATTGGGCCAGCGACACCCGCTATAGTCTGGCGATTGTGGCGCTCAATTCGTTTATGCACATGCTCACTGTCGAAGACCAACTCGATGCACTCGGCACGTTGCACGCCGCCTTGCGCCCCACCGGTACGTTGGTGATCGATTTGTTTAACCCAGATGTGCGCGCATTGCCCGATTATCATGGCGACGTGATGCTCGACAAAACGTTTCCGTTGCCCGATGGCCGCACCGTCCAGAAATTTGTGGCGCAATGGGCCGATGTGGCCCAACAACTCATCAACGTGGTGTTTATGTACGACATCATCGATAGTAGCCAGCGGGTACAGCGTCACAATGCGGCCTTTGCCATGCGCTGGTTGTGGCGCTACGAGGTCGAGCATTTGCTGGCACGGGCGGGATTCCAAGTCGAAGCGATCTATGGTGATTACGAGCTCAACCCGTACGAAAGTACCAGCGAGCAGATTATCGTGGTGGCCCGTAAATCCAAACGCAACCGCAATACCGTCACACCCACAGTCACAATGGTATAATAGTAGCAGTATGTCATTCATCATGGCACCGTCCTACAAGAGGTAGATTTTATGTATCGTACACATACGTGCGGTGAACTCCGTCCTAGTCATCACGACCAAACCATTACCTTGGCAGGGTGGGTGCATCGCCGCCGTGACCACGGCCCGTTGATTTTCATTGACTTGCGCGATCGCTATGGTCTCACCCAAGTAGTATTTGACGCAGCCGACGATGCTGCAGTGCATGCCATTGCCTCCGATGCCCGCAGCGAATATGTACTCCGTGTCACGGGCGTGGTGCGCACGCGGCCGGCAGAAGCCACCAACGCCGATATTGCCACCGGTGGCATCGAAGTCAAAGCAGTCGCCGTTGAAGTACTCAACGCCGCCAAACAGACGCCGTTGATGATTAACCGTGACGGCAACGAAGAAGAACCCCTGCGCCTCAAATATCGCTACCTCGATTTGCGCCGCGAACGGATGCAACGCAATATCATTATGCGCCACCGCTTCGTCAAATTTATCCGCGACTTCCTCGACAAAGAACACTTCCTCGAAATCGAAACACCGATTTTGACCAAATCGACCCCCGAAGGGGCCCGCGACTATCTCGTGCCCAGCCGCGTCCACGAAGGGGAGTTTTTTGCGTTGCCCCAATCACCCCAACAAATGAAACAATTGTTGATGGTGGCCGGGTTCGACCGCTACTTCCAAATCGCCCGCTGCTTCCGCGACGAAGACTTGCGCGCCGATCGCCAGCCTGAATTCACCCAGCTCGACATGGAAATGTCGTTTGTGGATATGGACGACGTCCTCGACGTGGTCGAGCGTTTGTTCACCGAAATGGTACCGGTGGTCGTGCCCCACAAGCACACCCTTTCGCCCTTCCCCCGCATGACGTACAACGAAGCCGTCGAACGCTACGGCTCTGACAAACCCGACCTACGCTACGGGCTCGAATTGGTCAATCTGACGGCGTTGTTGGCCAATTCACCCTTCACGTTGTTTAGCAGTGCCGTCCAGAGCGGTGGCCAAATCAAAGCCATCCGCATCCCCGGCGTGGCGGCGTATTCGCGCAAACAAATCGACGAAGTCATCGACATCGCCAAACAAAACGGGGCCAAAGGCTTGTTGTGGGCCGCCTTGCCAGCCGACGGCGCCGAATTGCGCTCGTCGTTTGCCAAGCAGGTCGACCCCAGCGAAATGCAGGCGATTTTGACGGCCTGTGAAGCCCAAGCGGGCGACATGGTGGTCATCGTGGCCGATAGCCACAAAGTGGTTACCGCCGTCCTCGACAAAATTCGGCGTGAATTTGCCAGCCGGCTCAATTTGGCCGACCCCAATCTGCTCAAATTCGCCTGGATTCTCGACTTCCCGTTGCTGGAATGGAACGAGGGCGAAAATCGTTGGGACGCCGCCCACCACCCCTTCACTGCCCCGCTCGACAGCGATGTGGGCTTGATGGATACCGACCCGGGCAAAGTGCGGGCCAAGGCCTACGACTTGGTGCTCAACGGCTACGAAGTGGCCAGCGGCTCGATTCGTATCCACCAACGCGATGTGCAGCAGAAGCTGTTCGACTTGCTCGGCATCAGCCGCGAAACGTCGTTGTTGCAATTTGGTCACATGCTCGAAGCCTTTGAGTTTGGTGCGCCACCCCACGGTGGTATCGCCCCAGGCATCGACCGCATCGCCATGATTTTGGCCGACGAAGCCACTATCCGTGAAGTGGTCGCCTTCCCCAAGACCCAACAAGCCCAAGATTTGATGATGGG
>CAISXI010000248.1 GCA_903889425.1 uncultured Roseiflexaceae bacterium
GGGCACCGCCCGGGGCGACATGTGTGAACCCGTGGCGTCGCCCTGAAGGGGCGAAATGCAATAGCCCGGGGCACCGCCCTGGGCGATTAGCCCCAACGGGGCGTGATGTGATAGCCCCAACGGGGCGTGATGTGATAGCCCCATCGGGGCGTGATGTGATAGCCCCAACGGGGCGTGATGTGATAGCCCCATCGGGGCGCGATTTCGTACAATAGTCGTTGGTGTGGTATAATCTGCGCGGAACGTGGACGGAATATAAGCTGCACCGCTGTCGGTACGGCTTTCTGAGCAACGACGCACAGCCGACGCGAAGTGAATCATAATATTGTTGAATGTCTGTAAACAGGAGTAATCACACAATGGCACGTGTTGCAATCAATGGATTCGGACGCATCGGACGCCAAACCTTCAAGGCCATGTTGGCCAACTACGGTGACGACCTCGAAATCGTTGCAGTAAACGATTTGTCCAATGTCGCTACCTTGGCTCACCTGCTCAAATACGACACCAACTACGGTGCGTTTGACGGTGATATCAAAGCCAACGGCCAAGTCATCGAAATCACCTACTACGACGAAGAAGGCAACGAGCGCGAAATCAAGCTCCAAGTCCTCGCCGAACGTGACCCCGCCCAATTGCCATGGGGCAAACTCGGCGTCGATATTGTAATCGAATCAACCGGCCGCTTCACCGAAGCCGAAAAAGCCAAAGCCCACATCCAAGCCGGCGCCAAGAAAGTTATCATCAGCGCCCCCGCCAAAGGTGAAGACATCACGATTTGTTTGGGCGTCAACGACACCAAATACGATCACGATCTCCACAACATCATTTCGAACGCCTCATGTACCACCAACTGTTTGGCACCCGTGGCCAAAGTCCTCAACGACAAGTTTGGTATCAAGCGCGGCATGATGACCACCATCCACTCCTACACCATGGACCAAAACTTGCAGGATAACGTGCACGCCGATTTGCGCCGTGCCCGCGCTGCCGCCATGAACATGGTCCCCACCACCACCGGTGCTGCCCAAGCCGTGGCCTTGGTCATCCCCGAACTCAAAGGCAAGTTCACCGGCTTCGCTGTGCGCGTGCCCGTGTCAACCGTCTCGATGGTAGACTTCGTGGTTGAGCTCAACAAGGGCACCACCGTCGAAGAAATCAACAAGGCCTTCACCACCGCCTCCGCCAGCGAAGAACTCGAAGGCATCTTGGGCGTCACCAACGAAGAGCTCGTTTCGAGCGACTTCCTTGGTTCGTCGTTCTCGAGCACCGTCGATTTGCCGTTGACCCTCGGCCTCGGTGACAACTTGTTCAAAGTCATCGCATGGTACGACAACGAATTCGGCTACTCCAACCGCGTTGCCGACTTGACCGCCTTCATCGGCGATCACTTCAACGCCTAAATAGCCCAAATCCCCCCGTGGCGCACCGGTTGCACCACGGGGGGATTTTTTGTGCCCGCTAATTACTCGCGCGCCCACATGGCCGCAATCCCTTGGCCACCACCAATACACAACGACGTCACCGCGTAGTGTTGCTGCGTGCGTTGTAATTCGTAGATGGCTTTGACTGCCAAAATAGCCCCCGAAGCTCCTAACGGATGTCCCAGTGAAATGCCACTGCCATTAGGGTTGACCCTGGCCGGATCAAGACCCAATTCTTGCGTCACCGCAGCTGCTTGTGCCGCAAAGGCTTCGTTGATCTCATAAATTGCTACTTCACCGCTGCCGATGTGCGTTTTTTTCAATAACTGCTGAATGGCGGGAATCGGACCAATCCCCATGTAATCGGGATCAACACCGGCATGACTATAGCCCACCAGTCGCGCCAAGATAGGCCAGCCGTTGGCCCGTGCCACCTCGGCTTCCGCCAAAATCAGCATGGCGGCGCCGTCGTTGATGGTCGACGAATTGCCGGCAGTCACGCTGCCTTGGGCATCAAACAACGGGCGTAATTTGGCCAAACCCGCTAACGTCGAGTCGCCCCGCACCCCTTCATCGACGGCAAATGGGGTCGTACCACCCTTGACGGGAATGTCGATGGGGACGATTTGGGTGTCAAAATACCCCGCCGCAATCGCCGCAGCGGCACGCTGTTGACTCGCGAGCGCCATTTCGTCTTGGGCCAGGCGAGTGATACCATAACGCTTGGCGACGTTTTCAGCAGTCACCCCCATCGCACAACCGTTGAATGGATCAGTGACGGCCCCCGCCATCGGATCGATGACGGCGCCGTTTTGCATGCGTTGGCCCCAACGCATCGCCGGCAACCAATAGGGTGCCCTGCTCATCGATTCGACGCCGCCCGCCAAGGCCACGTCGATGTCGCCCAACAAAATCGCTTGGGCGGCACTGATAATGGCCTGTAAGCCACTCCCGCAAACGCGATTGAGCGTCAACGCCGGCGTCGCCTGCGCCAGCCCGCCGGTAATGGCCACGGCCCGGGCGAGATACATATCACGGATATCGGTATGGATGACGTTGCCGATAAAGGCCTGCGCAATCAGCGCGGCATCAAGCCCAGCCCGCGCCACTGCCGCCCGTACCACTGCCGCCCCCAAATCGACGGTTGCAATCTCTTTGAGGCTACCACCGAATTTCCCGATCGGCGCACGGACGGCCGCAGTCACCACCACTTGTCGATTTGCCATGTTATTTCCTTCTCAAAAAAACCACTGCCACCGCCAGTGGCAGTCAGCGCACACGGTAGGGTGCCTGAGGCACCCCACCGTGGCGAGATAGTTACTTGACTTCGCCAGCCAAAAAGCGCCGGGCGGTCTCGGCCAAAATCGCGGCGCCCAACGGCATATAGTCTTCGTTGATGGCAAATACCGGCGTATGGTGGCCACGCTTCATGTCGTCGTAGGCGGCACCCACGCTAATCATGGTGCCAGGGGCTTTTTGTTGCATATAGGCGAAATCTTCAGCGCCCATGCCCGCCCGAGTACGGTCAATGTTGTCGCTACCCACGTACTCGCTGGCAATGGCATCCATCCAGCTGGTGACGGTGGGGTCGTTGTAGCCTGCCGGGTAACCATGCTCGATTTCGAGGCGATAGTCGCCGCCAAAGTGGCGGCTGAGGGCGATGGCACTCTCGACTTCGGCCAGCAATTGCTTGCGCACACCTGGGTCGTAGCTCCGCAACGTGCCTTCGAGATAGACCTCGGCGGGAATCACGTTCGAGACGGTACCACCACGCACCACACCTAAACTCACTACGGCCGGGTGCATCGGGTTGACTTTGCGCGACACAATGCTGTGCAACGAGGTCATGATGGGGATGAGCATCCACAAGGGGTCGGTGCCCAAATGGGGATAGGCGCCGTGACCGCCTGTACCCGTCACCCAGGCCTTGAATGAATCAACGGCGGCGGTGTTGTTGCCCGGCTTGAGGCCGATTTTGCCCAAGGGCGACATCGAATCGACGTGCAAGGCAATCATGTGGTCGACGCCATCCAACGCACCGTCGTCCATCATCATCGGCGCGCCACTCTGGTGCTGGCCACCGGTGGCTTCTTCGGCTGGCTGAAAGATAAAGCGCACGTTGCCTTTGAGCTTGCCGGTGGCGAATTCTTGCTTGAGCAAGTGCGCCACACCCAACAAAATCGCGGTGTGGGAATCGTGGCCACAGGCGTGCATGTTACCGTGGGTTTGTGAACCAAAATCGACGCCACTGGCTTCGATGATGGGCAACGCATCCATGTCGGCGCGAATCCCGATGGTGGGACCGTCGCCGGTGCCGATGCTGCCTACCACGCCGGTGATACCGACGTTGGTGCGCACATCGATGCCACCGATTTCACGCAGGGTCTCGGCCACGAGGGCGGCGGTGCGTACTTCTTGGAAGGCCAATTCAGGGTGGGCGTGGATATCACGACGTAGGCGTGACATTTCGTCTTGGAGTAATTTGGCACGATCGAGCATTGACATGAGTTGCTTCTTTCTATTAAAAAACTTACTTGGCCAAGTATTTGCGCACGGTTTCGGCTAAAATAGCCGCCCCGATAGGCATACAGCGTTCGTCGATATCAAACACGGGCGTGTGGTGGGGGCGCATTTTGTCACCCACCGCCGCCCCCAGCATAATCATGGCCCCCGGTGCTTTGGCTTGCATATAGGCAAAGTCTTCGCCGCCCATGCCGTTGGTATAGCGGTCGATGTTGTCCACGCCCAAAAACTGACTGGCGGCGTCGTCCATCCATTGGGCCACCTGCGGATCGTTGATGCCGGCAGGATAGCCGCGGACGAGTTGGAGCTCGTAGTCGCCGCCCATCGCCTTGGCCAACGCAAAGGCCCGCTCGACTTCGACAAACAATTGCTCACGCACATCGGCATCGAAGCTCCGCAACGTGCCCCCCAACAAGACTTCTGATGGAATGACATTAAACGCCGCGCCACCTTGCACCATCCCCAAGCTACAGACTGCTGGGTACATGGGGTCGATTTTGCGTGACACAATGGCGTTGAGGGCTTGAATCACCGAGGCCGCCATGTTAATGGGGTCACCACCCATGTGGGGGTACGCGCCATGGCCACCAGCAGCCCGCACCCAGCCCTTGAAGCCGTCGGCGGCGGCGGTGTTGGGACCACGCACGAGGCCGGCTTTGCCCACCGGAATCTCTGAAATCACGTGCAGTGAGATGACATGGTCGATGCCATCCATGGCGCCGTCGTTCATCATCAACGGGGCACCACTCACACCATCACCACCCACTTCTTCGGCCGGTTGAAACAAAAAGCGCACATTGCCTTTGAGGGCGCCACTAGCGAATTCGGCTTTGAGCAGATGCGCTACGCCTAACAAAATGGCGGTGTGGGCGTCGTGGCCACAGGCATGCATGGTGCCGGCAGTCTGTGAGGCAAAGCCCAGACCGGTGGCCTCGAGAATCGGCAAGGCGTCCATATCGGCGCGAATCCCAATGGTGGGACCATCACCGGTACCCAAATCACCCACCACACCCGTTTTGCCGACGCCGGTGCGGATGCTAATCCCACCGATTTCGCGCAGGGTATCTGCTACCAAAGCGGCCGTGCGGAACTCTTGGAAGCCCAGTTCGGGATGTTCGTGGATGTCACGGCGCAAGCGTGACATCTCGTCGCTAAGGGTTTTGGCACGATCTAACATGGTCATAATTATTGTTTCCTTTTTGTGGTCAATACCCACACATTATCGCATAGCCCACTATCACATTAGATTATGCCCGCAAGTAACGCCGCACTGTTTCAGCCAAAATAGCCACCCCGATGGGCATACAGCGCTCATCGATATCAAACACGGGGGTGTGATGGGGGCGTGCGTGGTCGCCGACGGCGGCACCCAAGCGAATCATGGCACCGGGGATTTGCTGTTGCATATAGGCAAAATCTTCACCCGCCATCCCGACCGTGTGGCGGTCGACATTGGCACTGCCCAAAAAGTCACTGGCAGCGTCGTCGAGCCATTGTGCCACCGTGGCATCATTCATGCCTGGGGGGTAGCCCCGTTGCAATTCGAGGGCATAGTCACCGCCCAACGCCTTGGCGAGCGCAAAGGCTTTTTCGACTTCGGCAAACAATTGTTCACGCACCGCCGCATCAAAGCTCCGCAACGTCCCCGCCAGCATCACTTCTGACGGGATGACATTGAACGCCGCGCCCCCTTGGATGACCCCTAGGCTACAAACCGCCGGGTACATCGGGTCGATTTTACGTGACACGATGGCATTGAGGGTCTGAATGACTGAAGCTGCCATGGCGATAGGGTCGCCACCCATATGCGGGTAGGCGCCATGGCCACCTGCAGCCCGCACCCAGCCTTTGAAGCCGTCAGCAGCAGCCGTATTGGGACCGCGCGCCATACCGACGTTACCCACCGGCATATCCGACGACACGTGCAAGGCAATCACATGATTGACCCCGGCAAGTGCGCCATCCTTCATCATCAACGGCGCCCCACTTACCCCGTCACCACCGAGTTCTTCGGCCGGCTGGAACAGGAAGCGCACGTTGCCTTTGAGGGCCCCACTGGCAAATTCCGCTTTGAGCAGATGTGCCACGCCCAACAAAATAGCGGTGTGGGCATCGTGGCCACAAGCGTGCATGCTACCGGCAGTTTGTGAACCAAAGCCGTGGTTGGTGGCTTCGAAAATCGGTAGGGCGTCCATGTCGGCCCGAATCCCGATGGTAGGACCATCGCCGCTGCCGAGGTCACCCACCACGCCCGTTTTGCCCACCTGAGTGCGCACCGCAATCCCGCCGATTTCACGCAGGGTGTCGGCTACAAGGGCGGCGGTACGTACCTCTTGGAAGGCCAGTTCGGGGTGAGCGTGGATATCACGGCGCAAGCGAGAAAGCTCGTCCTGCAAGGTTTGGGCACGTGCAAGCATTGTCATAGCACTATTCCTTTGCTGCGATTACGTCAATTGTATAGGTTTGCGTCATTTCATCGGCGGCCGATTGCAGGTGTAATACCACACAATACGTCCCAATCAGCTGTGGTGTCAACCGTAATTCTTCGATTTGCAACGCCATACAGTCAGCGGGCAAGGTGCGTTGCATGCGGTGTTGCGCCAATACGGCGCCATTGGGATCGAGTAAGCGGATACTACATTCGACGGGCACCGCCTGGTGTGCGTCGTTGACCACCGAGATCGGGATGTCGATGGTACTGCCTTGGGCAATCGTTGTCGTGGGTAACACACAAAAAATATACTGCGGGCGGAAGGCCAATTGCATCGCCGCATACGAACGTTTGGGCACCCGCCAATAATCGACAATCGACCACGAAATCGCCGGATTGGCGTCGTGGAACATAAACGGCAAAATTCCCCCTGTCGGCCGGTATTTACGCATCCGCAAGCGATCAATGTAATGGCGGTGGATGGCGATTTGGTAGTCTTGGGTCATATCAATCAAGTCCTGCAAATCGGCTGCCTTGCGCCAATCAACCCAGTGCCCCAACATCTCGGGTTGGAAGCTGTGTTTACGTTGCAAGGTACTCCAGTCGATATCCTTGAGATCCGCCGCCATAAATTTCACCGCACTGGCATAGTTGGGGAAGCTCTGGGCCCCAAATTCCGTCACAAAGCGACTATTTTGCGGGAAGAGGTCAATGATTTTTTGCCATGCCGCCAATTCGCCGTAGATTTTGTACCAGCCATAATAAAAATGCGCATCGGTGCCGGCGTGAATCAGCGGTACGGCGTATTCACCTGACGAGCGCACCGTGGGTCGTGACGGATCGACCGTGGCCACGATTTGTTGGAGCGCGGCGTCGAGCACATTGCGATTCCAGTTCCAGACAAACACCGAAAAATAGGTCCGCAGTTTTGACCACAATCGCTCATCACTGGTATCTGCCATATAAAACGATTCGTTGTGCATGCACCACAACACAATCGCAGGGTGGTTGTTGAGCAATTCCACCATTTGGCGCACTTGGGTCTGGGCCGTCGCCAACACATCGCGGTGGTACATCCACTGCAACGGGAAGTCTTGCCACAGCATCACCCCAGCGGCGTCAGCCGCCGCATACAGCGCCGGGTGGGCGACATGCCCATGGATGCGCAAGACATTCATGTGGCAGTCCCGCGCCAACTGCAGATCTGCCTGACAACGTTCGGCCGTGACTGTGGCGAGGCGTACGTCGGTGGGGGCGTAGTTGCTCCCTTTCATAAAAAACCGTTGCCCGTTGAGGTAGGGAATCCAGTTTTTCATCGTGAAAGTACGTATCCCAAATTGAAACGCAGTGACATCGCTCACCTCCCCATCCACCACCAGCGTGGCGGTCACCGTATAGAGCGCCGGATGGCCGAGGTCGTGGCTCCACCACAACACCGGATCGGGGATATTCACCAAACCACTGGCTTCGTATTGACCAGCGGCCAGATTGACCGTCGTCGTGAGTTCGTGGATTTGGCCGGCAAA